>JBAVNY010000056.1:0-4715 GCA_049691535.1 Candidatus Acidiferrum sp. | reverse complement strand
ACCCTGAATTTCCCCCCTTGGCCCTGAACGAGGGAGCCTTATGTTCGTGCGTAGTCACTATCCTTTCTCAAGTCCCCTATCGTTTCGAAATTCAGTTAAGCGAGCGGGCGCACGATTTTTTCAGCACCGACACACAGAAGTGTGTTCCTGAGCCAAGAGTTTTTCGGGAAAGAGGATGGTATGCACCTACTCACATGGATTCTAGTTGGAGCTGCAATTGGCTGGGGAACCGGCAAGACGATCCACGGTAACGGCTACGGACCTTTCCGAGACGTGGTGCTGGGGATGGGCGGTGGCGTAGTGGGCGGTTTTCTGATGAACACGCACAGCGTTGGCGGATATAGCGGAACGATTTTAACCACCATGGTGGCGATGATCGGCGCGGTGCTGCTGACCATGCTAGTGGGATTCAGCGAGCTGCGGAAAGTTTACGCCCGAGCCATTTAATCGCACGGAAGTGCGGAACTGCTGGAGCCATTTTTTGTACTCTGTTTGATCCCGCCCAAGGTCCGTTCGAATCAAAGTTCGTCTTGTTGGTGGACTGGACGTGGAATTGTCTCCGGACACGTCGATCCAGTTTCGCTATAGAAGGTTTCAAATGAATACTGTACTGAAAGTCGGAACGGTTTTCGTCCAGGAGGGTGCGGTACTGCCCTCGGAGGTGCCGCTGGAAACAGAAAGCTTTTCGCGCAGTTGGAAAGCGGTGAGCAATCTGGATGGGTTTGCGATGGGGCGAAAAATTGAAAATGCCAAGTGGCGCTTCTTTTATTTGGCGGGCCAATGCAGCGCAATGGCGATGGGAAACGAAGGACAACAGGCCACTATCAGCAAGGCGGTGGTTCGCATTATGGGACGACTGCCGAGGGAAACTTACAATTCGCTGGAAGTTACACAAATCGTGAGCAAGCGATTCCTGGGAATACCGTATGTGCGGGTATTCGCCCACGCCCGGCATATTCAGGAAGAAATGCAACTGGTGGCACCGGGAGAGCGATCGGCGCCAGGTGCGAGAACTGTGAAATCGGCCAAGCCACCTGAGGTAACAGTAACTCCGGCCACGTTAATTGCAGAGCATTCGTAGAAATTGGGAGAAATCGATATGAAGACGATACGCAACGCAGTTCTAAGTTTAGTAACGCTGATGTTTGTCGTGCCGATACTTGGCGCACAAGAACTTGGGAAATATCGCAACATTTCGCTGGGGACGAGTCTGGCGAAAGTGTTGAAGCAAACGGAACAAAAGCAAGCTGACGTGAAGACTCTTCACCAGACGCCAGCGCTGCTGCAGGAAGTGACCTGGTGGCCGCCGTTGCTGCCTGGCTCCGCGTATCAAGCGGACAGCGTGCGCCAGGTTTTGTTTTCCTTTTACAATGGCGAGCTTTACAAAATGAACGTGAGTTACGAGCGCAGTGCCGTGGAAGGAATGACGGCAGAAGATATGGTGAAGTCGATTTCCAAGAAGTACGGAGCACCGGCGCAGACATTTACCGATCCGAGCTCTGCAGCGAATGGCCAGCCGGAATCAGAGAAAAAGCTGATCGCGCGGTGGGAAGATGCGCAGTGTTCCTTTGACCTGGTGAGGTCGTCGTATACCGAAGGGTTCGGGCTGGTGATTTATTCCAAGAGCGTAGACGCGAACGCGGAAGTTGCGCTGACCCAGGCGTTGAAGCTTGAGGAAGAACAAGGTCCGCAGAAGGAAGCGCTCCGGCTGAAGCAGGTTTCCGACGATGCGGAAGTAGCGCGGCAGAAAAACCTGAAGAGTTTCCAGCCATAAGGCTGTCGCCTGCAGGTTCTCCGCCTGGCGTAGTCAGTCGGGATTAGTGTCCTAAAAATTGATCTGGAAGATAGGATTGGAATGTCGTTACCAAAGATGATTTCATCGCTGGAAAACTCCTCAACGCAGGTTGCAGACCCAGGCGAAATAGTTGCGTTCACGGTTCTAGAAGAAGTCGTGAGTCTAGATCCCATCGTGGTGAAGGAGAACTCTGCGATGGTACGGCCGCTACATCCGCGCCCGGTACTGCCTGGCAGAGTGGCCATCGTTGGGAACTATTTGCCGCGGCAGTGTGGAATCGCCACCTTCACGACGGATTTGTGCGACGCGCTGCACTCCGAATATGGCACTACCGAATTGCTGGCGTTGCCGGTAAACGACACGCCCGAAGGCTACAGCTACCCGGCGCGAGTCCGATTCGAGCTGGCGCAAGACGAACTGGCATCGTACCGGCAAGCTGCCGATTTCCTGAATTTCAGCAACATTGATTTGGTGTGCCTGCAACACGAATACGGAATCTTCGGTGGACCTGCAGGCTCGCATGTATTGGAACTGTTGCGGCGGCTGCATATGCCAGTGGTGACGACACTGCACACCGTGCTGCGTGAGCCGAATGCGGATCAGCGCACGGTGATGAATGAAATCGCGGCGCTCTCGGACCGGTTGATTGTGATGAGCCGGCAATCGTCGGAAATTCTGCAAGAAGTATTCCATGTGCCGGCGGCGAAGATCGATTTGATACCGCACGGCATACCGGATATGCCGTTTACCGATCCAAATTATTACAAGGATGTATTCGGGACCGAAGGCAAAGATGTTTTGCTGACGTTTGGACTGCTTTCGCCGAACAAGGGAATCGAGAACGTCATTCAAGCGCTACCGGAGATACTGTCACAGCATCCGAACGTGGTGTACATGGTGTCTGGCGTAACGCATCCGCACATTTTGCGACGCGAAGGGGATAAGTACCGGCAATCGCTGCAAAAGCTAGCACGGGATCTGGGCGTAGAAGACAGCGTGATTTTTCGCAACCGTTTCGTAAGTCCCCAAGAATTGGTGGAGTTGATCGGAGCGGCGGACATTTACATCACGCCGTACAAGAGCAAAGGGCAAGTGGTGTCGGGAACGCTGGCGTATGCGCTAAGCGCCGGAAAAGCGATCATTTCGACTCCGTATTTACATGCCATGGAATTGCTGGACGAGCAGCGCGGCGTGCTGGTGCCGTTTGACGATCCGCAAGCGATTGCGGCGAAGACGATTGAACTGTTGGACAATGCGACGGCGCGGCATGCGATGAGGAAGCGCGCGTACTTGTACACGCGAGACATGGTCTGGAATCGAGTGGCACAGCAATATATGGGCAGCTTTGAACGGGTTTATAACGAGCGACTGCGGAATCCGCGCGCGACTTTTTCTGCACAACACACGGAGAAGGCTCTGGACCGGCTTCCGGTGGTGAAACTGGATCACCTGCGGCGCATGACCGATGACACCGGGATCGTGGAACACGCCGTGTTTGTGGTTCCCAATTATCCGGAAGGCTATTCGACCGATGACAACGCTCGGGCGTTAATCGTGGCCGTTCTTCTGGAAGATATTGCCGGCAGCATGCCAACAGGTTCGCCGGATTTCGCAGCGCGCTACTTAGCGTTTCTGTGGCTAGCCTTCGATCCGATCACCAAGCGATTTCGAAATATCCTGAGCTACGAACGACAGTGGCAGGAGCCGGAAGGCTCGGAAGATAGCCACGGCCGCGCGCTATGGGGACTTGGAACAGTGTTGGGAAGAACGAAGGATGCTGGGTTGCGAGGGGCAGCAGGGCGACTGTTTGAGCTGGCCGTTCCCGCAGCGGTGGAATTCAAGAGTCCGCGTGCTTGCGCATTTGCGCTGCTTGGATTGCAGGAATACCTGGAGTCGTTTCCGGGAGATCGCGCCGCGGTGCATGCCTCGGAAACGCTGGCAAATCGGCTGTTGGCTGCGTATCGCGGGAATCGTACCGCGGAGTGGATGTGGTTTGAGAATGTGCTGGCGTATTCCAACGCACGATTGCCACAAGCGCTGATTCGCGCAGGAGTGCGCAGTGGCAACGAAGAAATGGTGGCGGCGGGATTAGAATCGCTGGATTGGCTGGCAACGGTGCAGCGCTGCGACGTGAAAGGTCACTTCGTGCCGGTGGGTTCGCACGGTTTTTATTCGAAGAAAACGGAAAAGGCGCGCTTTGATCAGCAACCCGTTGATGCGGGCGCCGCGGTGTCCGCGTATCTGCAGGCGTATGCCGTCACGGGGAAGGCGCGCTGGCGCAAAGAGGCATGGGTGGCGTTCAACTGGTTTTTGGGCGACAACGATTTGCAGGTGGCGCTGTATGACCCGACGACCGGGGGATGCCGCGATGGATTGCATCCCGACCGCGCCAACGAAAATCAAGGAGCGGAATCCACACTGGCGTTCCTGATGGCGCTTTTGGAAATGCGCAAGCTGGAACAAGCGGACATTACCGATCGCAAAGCTTGATCAGGATACTGTTGGCTAATGCCCTGGCAGGCTACTGAGACTTTTAGCTCACATGAAGATATCTGGAAAGAAGACCTGATGATTATCAATAATCCCTTATTTGTACGGCACGGCTGAAATCCGATCTTAACGGCAGAGGATTGGCCGTATCCGATGAAGAGCGTGTTTAACGCCGGAGCCACACTGCTGGCGGACGACAGCACACTTCTGCTATGCCGCGTAGAAGATCGGCGCGGGCTTTCGCATCTTTGCGTGGCGCGCTCGGCGAATGGAGTAGACCGCTGGAAGATTGATGCGCAACCGTCGCTGTTGCCCGATCCCGAGAATTATCCGGAAGAGTTGTGGGGCATTGAGGATCCGCGCATCACGTATGTGCCGGAGCTGAAGCAGTATGCCATTGCGTATACGTCGTATTCGCGTGGCGGTCCCG
>JBAVNY010000055.1:0-8317 GCA_049691535.1 Candidatus Acidiferrum sp. | reverse complement strand
CCGGAATTTCCGGCATCGCCAGCCGCGCCGCAGTGCGGTTCAGTCGCGCGTGATTGGCCTGCGGCCGAAACACCACAATGCGGCCATCCGCCGTACGATGCGCCTTAAACCCTTCGAACAGCGATTGCCCATAATGCAGTGCCGTCGTCGCCGGAGACAGTGGCATCGGCCCAAAAGGAATCACCCGCGGGTCGCCCCACTGTCCATCCGCGTAATCCGCAACAAACATGTGATCGCTGTAGTTCGTGCCGAATGGCGAATTCTCCCGCAGCTCTTCCGTCAGCCGTGATTGCGCTACACGCGTGACGGCGATTTGTTCGGAGGTTTGTAGGGCCATGGATTTCTCTCCTCTATTGCTGCAAAAGCTGCGCCAAGAGTGAGCGCGAATTCCCATCCATTAAAGAGCCAATGTGGTCCGCAGGGAAGCGCAATCCGCACCCCGCGCGAGCATCCTGGAACGCCGTTTCACCCGCAGCAAAAAAAAGCGCTGGCGGTTTATGCCAGCGCTATCTACACTTCTGATTGTTTCCTGAGGTCGACGTTTACTTCGCGGCACCCTTGGCTTGCAACTGGTTATACGCCAGATTCAAACGCGATTTATAGCGATTCGCCGTGTTCTCGTGCAGAACACCTTTGGTGATCGACTGATCGATCGCCGACATCGTGGGATGTAGCAGATTCGCCGCCGCCGTGGCGTCCCCCGCGGTAATCGCCGTGCGAAGACGCTTCATCGCCGTACGCACCCGCGTACGGTTCGCGCGATTCACATCTGCACGTTGGCGAGATTGCGCCGCGCGCTTTAAAACAGACTTCTTTTTCTTCTTAATCTTGGTAGCCTGACCCTGCGCCATCTATCTATCGCTCCTTATGTTCACTATCCAAACTTCTAGTTTGCGGCGTGGGAGAGGACTTTGTCAAACGATGTAAAACCTCTGGCGCGGCCCGGTATGCCGTTGCCCGCCGTCTCCCGTCCCTCCACTCCGCCGGAGGGGCAAGCAGGCATCTCCCATGCCGCCAGGGAATCCCTGCGCTTGCTGATTAATTCGCGCAACCCTATCATCACCGTGGAAACCACCGAAGAGCAGCGCTTCGTGGGTCTGCTCTCCGCTGTCGCTGCCGACCTGAACGTCCCTCTTTTCACCTGGAGCGTCACCGAAGGTCTGGCCAGATCCGGAGGAGCCGCCCTTTACAACTCCGATCAACCCGAGCAAGCCTTGGCCAATCTCGCAACCATCCAGGGCGAGGGCATCTACCTGCTCAAGGATTTCGCTCGCTACTGCGACAACGACCGCATCAGTCGCCGGCTCCGCGATCTCGCTGATGGGTTCCGCACCGCTCGTCGCTCTATCGTTTTGCTGGCCGCCGCGTTCAATTTGCCTCCAGAACTGCGTGCCGACGCCGTCCCATTCCAATTAGGGTTGCCTTCTGCTGAAGAATTGCTCCCTGGCGTGAAGCGCGTTGTGTCTGAAGTGAGCCGCGAACAAAGTCTGCCCACATCACTCGATATACCCGCGATCAATCAGGTTGCGAAAAATCTCGTCGGGCTCACCGAAGAAGAATCCCAGCGTGTTCTCCGCAAATGCCTGCTCAGCCGCGGCAGAGCCGACCTCGGTCTTCTCGATGAGGTGCTCGAAGCAAAACGCGAAGCGCTTCACACCGATGGATTGCTGGAGACCGTCAAACGCGATGCCTGCTTCTCCGATGTGGCCGGACTCTCGAAACTGCGTGACTGGATCGGGAAACGGAAAAGCGCCCTGACCGCGGAAGGCCAGCGTTTTGGCCTGGTGGCTCCCAAAGGCATTCTGATTACCGGCGTGCAGGGGTGCGGCAAAAGTCTGGCGGCCCGCGCCGTCGCAGGGGAATGGGGCTACGAGTTGGCCAGGCTCGACGCCGGCGCGCTTTACGACAAATTCGTGGGCGAAAGCGAGAAACGCCTCCGCAAAGCACTCGAACTAGCGCAAAAGCTCTCCCCGGTTGTTCTGTGGATCGATGAAATCGAAAAAGCCTTCGCCTCCGCCGGCTCCAGCGGCGACGCGGACGCCGGTTTATCGCAACGCTTGCTCGCTACGCTGCTCACCTGGATGCAGGACCGCGAGAGTGGCGTATTCCTCGCGGCCACCTCCAACAACATCAGCATTCTGCCGCCCGAAATGATGCGCAAAGGCCGCTTCGATGAAATCTTCTTCGTCGATTTACCCGCGACCGCTACGCGCACCACACTGTTTGCTCTTCACCTTAAGAAACGCGGCCGTGACGCCGCCGCCTTCGACCTGCAGAAATTGGCGCTTGCCAGCGGCGGTTTTTCCGGAGCCGAAATCGAGCAAGTGATCGCGGCCGGCCTGTACTCTGCGTTCAGTCAGAAGCAGCAACTCTCCACCGAGATACTCCTCACGGAAATACAAGCAACGCATCCCCTGAGCGTAACCCGCGCTGAAGAGATTGCGGCCATCCGAGAATGGGCCAGGAATCGCGCCGTTCCGGCCGAGTAGTCGCTGCAGCTGCTGTGCACGACTATAGCTCCCGATACCTGTCTGTATCCTGTATCCGCAAAAAAAAAAGGCCCGGAGGGGGACCGGGCCTTTCAGGGGGAGTGTTTTTTGTTTTATCGCTTCTGATCGAAGGAAAGCGGGAAATCAAACACCAGGTTGCCGACCGGTACACGCATCGACAGTTCGCGTGCATTCGCATCGCGTTCAAACCACACCACACCGGTCGTTTTCTGCCCATGCTGCAGTCTCGTCGGCTTGAGAGAGAGAGCCACGAGACTGCCAGCGTCACCCGCTTCCGACCTGCGGGCGTCTTGCGACACGAAATAATCCTGCGTGTGGTACGAAGCGTACTGCAGCGTTGCGCCATTTCCAGACTGTTCTGCAACCGCGCTGGGCGATGGCTTTGCGTTCGACTGGGTCCACAACACCTGATGTTCCTTGGCGTGCGACAATTTCTTCGGATCCTGCGATCGCAGCGACTTCAATCCCGGCTTCAATTCATCCAGGCTCACCAGCGATGGGAAAATATCCGTCGTCGAATCGCTGCCGTTCGAAACCGCTAAGCTGGTCCGAAATTTCCAGCCGGTATCTTCCAGCGAGATTTGCACCGTGATGCCATTCGCCGTCACCGATTCCACCAGGCGGCCGTTACTCATAAACCGGTCGCACCCAGGCGCTCCGGCTTCCCACCGCACTACGCCGTTCACCGGCGTCGCGGAAACTGGTTGCACGTCCGCCGTTGGCGTCACGGTCGATGCGCTCGCCAGGAAAATCATCGCCACATAGCCTTCTTTGCCGTCCTGTGCTCGAACATGCGCCGTGTAGCCCTCGGCATCCGAGAGCACCGCAACGTTTTCGCCGCACGACAATGAACGTACCATCCGTAGCGGCAACGCCTGTTCAGCGTCCGAGGTCATCGGCACGCTGGTCACCGCCGGGCACTTTACCCAGGCGTGCTGCACCGGCGCCACCGCCCCCGAACCACTTCCTGTATTTTCCGCGCCCAGTGCCGGCAAGCTTGCCAGCAGGGCGGCGGAACCAAGCATGATGTGTCTGCGGGACATAATCATTTGCCGACTCCTCCCTCAAGAACCCCATTCCGAGTAAGATGTTCTTCGCAACGAGTACAAGTTTTGCGGATAGGTAGTCCTGGGTCTATAGTTCGCGAGTACCAGAGTACAGGTTACGAGTGGTTCATCTCGCCACGCGCTGCTCTTCTCGCTTTTCCATCACAGACGGTTAGGAGATTTAGGTGCCGAAGATTATTCCCGCAGCAGCTTTGCTATTCCTCTTCAGCTTTTCCGCTTTCCCACAGCAAACTCCTCCGCCCAAGGAGTCCGCAGAAAAGTCTGCCGACTGCGCCGAACTCGCCGCGAAAGTAAAAAAAATGGAAGGCTGGGAGAAGGTATCCCAAGACTGGCCAAACCTCACTCGCTATCGTGAAGCCAACACCACCGTTCCGCCTCCCGCGAAAGATGAACAGCGCGTCGTTTTCATGGGCGATTCCATCACCGACATCTGGGGCAATCCGCAATTCGGCCCATTCTTTCCCGGCAAGCCCTATATCAATCGCGGCATCGGTGGCCAAACCACTCCTCAAATGTTGGTTCGTTTTCGTCCCGACGTGATTGAACTGCACCCCAAGGTCGTGGTCATTCTCGCTGGCACCAACGACATCGCCGGAAACACCGGCCCCATGACCATCGAAGAAACTGAACAAAATCTTGCCTCCATGATCGAACTGGCTCGCCAGCACGATGTGCGCGTCGTACTTGCCTCGGTCACTCCGGTCGTCGATGGCGTGCCCAATCCTAAAGGCGGCAAGTTTGTGCAAACCGAAAAGCGTCCGCCCGAAACCATCTTGAAGTTGAACGACTGGATCAGGAGGTATTGCGCCGACTACGGCCATATCTATCTCGACTATTTTTCTGCCATGGCTGACGACAAAGGATTTCTCAAGCCCGAGTTAACCTTCGACGGCCTTCATCCTAACGCCGCAGGCTACGCCGTCATGGGCCCCCTGGCAGAAAAAGCCATCCAGGAAGCGATCGCCAAGAAACCTTGATCTCCCGCAACTCCGCTCCCAGATTTTCACAACCTCGTAACTTGACCAACACCATCGCCTGAGTTACGGTGAAAGTAGTTTGGTCCGTGTCCGGCAGCCTCTAGTTCGCGTTTGTCAGGAGGAATTCCATCGGCCACCCGATTCGCGCAGCACAACCTGCCAAGTGGATGAGAAGAACTATACACATCACCGGTAAGATCGAGCCCTTCTTCGGAACTCTAGACGAAAACATTCGAATGCTGGAAGACAGTCTGCAGGTACGAACTCATCTGCACGACACCCGCATCACTGTCGAAGGCGAGCAGGAAAGCGTCGATCAGACCGTCCGCATCATTGAAGAATACAACCACCTCACCCGGCATGGCCGCGTCTTGGCTGCCTCCGAAGTGAAGTCGCTGATGCGCGTCGCTACCGAAGAGCCTCATGAATCTCCGCGCGGTATGTTCGAACATGGGCGCACCCGCTCCTTCGGCAAGAAAACTGTCACGCCCAAAAACGCCAGCCAAAAGCGCTACATGGAAGAAATCGAATCCCACGATATGACCTTCGGGATCGGCCCCGGTGGCACCGGCAAAACCTATCTTGCGGTAGCTATGGCGGTCAGCGCCCTTCTCACCAAGCAGGTCAATCGCATCATCCTCGCGCGGCCCGCTGTCGAAGCTGGCGAACGCCTCGGATTTTTACCCGGCACCCTGCAGCAAAAAATTGACCCGTACATGCGCCCGCTGTACGACGCCTTGTACGACATGCTCGACGCCGACAAGCTCGAACGCTTCCTCGAGAAGGGCATCATCGAAGTCGCCCCGCTCGCTTTCATGCGCGGCCGCACCCTTAATGATTCCTTCGTAATTTTGGATGAAGCGCAAAACACCACCAGCGAACAAATGAAAATGTTCCTCACCCGCCTCGGCTTCAATTCCAAGGCGGTCATCACCGGCGACGTTACCCAGATCGACCTTCCGCAAGGTAAGAAATCCGGCTTGGTCGAAGCGATGGAAATCTGCGGTCGCATCCCGGGCATCAGCGTTGTTCAGTTTGGCGAGAAAGATGTCGTCCGCCACAACCTGGTTCAACAAATTATCCGCGCCTACGAAGAGCACGATATGACCCATCCGCAGCGCGGCGGAAATGGCAAACCGCGCAATATCGCCGTACCCGAGCCGCAACCGGACAAATCCGAGAAAAGCGGCTTATCGCAGGAATGACTCGCAAAAAGCGTGCGCCCTCTCGCCCGGCGGCGCACCTCGACCTTCTCGAAAATCATCAAAAAGCAGTGCGTGTCGACTTGACTCCGTTGCGCCTGTTTCTCGCCCGCGTCCGGCGTCAACTCAAGCTTGGTTCGCGCGCCGTGGGTGTTCGTCTGATTGACGATCGCGAGATGACTCGGCTGAACCAAACTTATCGCAAGAAAAAGGGAGCTACCGACGTCCTTTCGTTTCCCTTTGAGCAAGAGTTCCCGAGTGCCAGTCCCAACAAAAAGCCCAACCGGACCTCTGCCGCCTACCTGGGCGATATCGCCATTTCTCCAAAAGTGGCCCATCGCAACGCCAAACAGTTTGGCCGCTCCTTCCCCGATGAGCTGCGCATTTTAATTTTGCACGGAGTTCTACATCTTTTGGGATACGATCACGAGACAGATCAGGGACAAATGGATACGATAGAACAGACCTTACGCCGGCGATTGGGACTCGCATAAACGATGTTGCTTTGGGTCTTCATCTGCTCCGTGGCCGTGCTTGCTCTCGGCCTGCCAATCTTCTCTTATCTCACGCTCATCTACCGCGAGCTTGGTCGCATGACCACGGGCCGCGTCCACGAGCATCTCGAAATCTTCGAAGCCGAAATCGAGCCCAAGCTCAAAATCAATCGCAAGAGCGGCGGCCGCACCTTCCGCATCCTCGGCCACTTCTGGCTGGCCTTCGTCGTTCTTGAAACAACGCGTGGCGTGGTCTTCTGGGTACCCAACAGCTGGGAAGCGGCTCTGCAATTCTTGGTCTTTCTATCGCTCGAAGTGATCATCTTGATGCACTTCATCCCCGATATGCTGTTGTATCGCACCACCGGGCGATGGCTCCTTCCATTCCTTCCCGTTATCCGCGCCTCCATGTGGCTCGTCTGGCCCGTCCGGGTTTTCCTAGAAGGCGCAGAAACCGTGGCCCGCATCTCCGAGCGCGAAATCGAGCGTACCCCCGAACAGCGCACGGAAGAAGGTATCGAGGCCCTCGTTGAAGTTGCCGAAGAAGAGGGAATCATCGAACGCGAGCAGGCCGACCTCATCGAGCAGGTCGTCGAATTCAGCGACAAGCGGGTCCGCGAAGTTATGACTCCGCGCCCCGATGTCGTCGCCATGCAGGCCGACGCTACCTTAGAAGAGATGCACGCCCGCTTCGTCGAAACCAAATTCGCCAAGATGCCCGTCTACGAAAAAACTCTGGACGACATCGTCGGCGTCGTCTACGCGCAGGATCTCCTTCAGGTCGCCGACACTGATTTGCCCAAACGCAAAGTTCGCGAACTCGCTCGTCAGGTTTTGTTTGTGCCCGAAACCAAGGCCGGCTCCGACCTGCTCAAAGAAATGCGCCAGAAAGGCCAGCCCATGGCCGTGGTCATCGATGAACACGGCTCGGTCGCCGGAATCGCCACTGTCGAAGACCTCGTCGAAGAGATTGTTGGAGAAAGCGGCGGGACTGACGCTCTTCAACTCGCCCCGGACGCCAAGCGGGAAGCCGATGGAAGTCTCGTCTTGCGCGGCAGTATGGGCATTTCCGACGTCGAAAGGCTCCTCGGCATTCAGTTTGGCGAGAAATCCGACGATACCGTCACGACCCTCGCAGGGTTGCTCAGCTATGTTACCGGAAAGGTTCCCGCTCCCGGCGACACCATGGAATTGGCGGGCTACCGTTTTGAAGTGCTCGAAGCCAATCAACGTAAAGTCCTCCGCGTCCGTGCGCGCCTGGTCGAAAGCGCCGCCGCTCAGGCCCAAGCCACAACCTGAACCTGACCGCGAATCTATTTACAGCGCCCGCGTCGAACCGCCTCTTATAGTGCTACCCTTAATTCTTCCTATTAGCCGGACCACAGATTAGGCGGACTCAAGCAAAGCACAACTGTGTCGAAGACAGGATTCCAGAGTGATAGAACAAAGCGAGAAAACAGTGCCAGAAGCACCTGAAGTTAGTGCAAAGCCGCAACGCGCCGGATTCGTCGCCATCGTTGGCCGTCCCAACGCCGGCAAATCCACATTGCTAAACCGTTTCGTTGGCCAGAAAGTCGCCATCGTCACGTCCAAGCCGCAAACCACCCGCAACCGCATCCAGGGCATCGTCTCGCGCCCCGAAGGCCAAATCGTTTTCATCGATACGCCCGGTTTGCACGAAGGTCACACCACTCTCAATCGCCAAATGATGCGCGAAGTCGCCGCCGCCCTCGAAGGCATCGACGTCCTGCTTCTGATGCTCGACGCCAGTCGCACTCTCCCTCAAGCCGACGAGTTGCTTCTCGAAAAGGCCAAACGCTTCGAAGGCAAGACTATCCTCGCACTCAATAAGATAGACCGCGTCCCCAAGCCCAAGTTGTTGCCCCTCCTCACTGTTTTCTCGCAGGCCCTTCCACTCGCCGCTCTCGTGCCCATTTCCGCGCTAAGGGGTGACGGTTGCGACGACCTCCTCGAAGAAATCATGAAGCAGTTACCCCAAGGCCCGGCGTTTTTCCCCGACGATCAAATTACCGATCAGCCCGAACGCTTCCTCGCCAGCGAAATTGT
>JBAVNY010000054.1:0-4998 GCA_049691535.1 Candidatus Acidiferrum sp. | reverse complement strand
ATCTACATGCTCGGCGTAGACGGCACCGTCACCGGCCGTCGCATCGCCCCCGCGCGTTCTTCCTGCGCCATCCTCGTCAGTTCGCAAAATGCGAACCGCGACTGGCTCTACTACACGCAGCAAACCATTTCCTCTCCGGGCTTTTCCGGCGAAGCTTTCAGTACATTTGTTCCACACACCGTTCGCGCCAAAGAAACCAAGCAGTGCAGCGATTGCCACGTTTCCGCCGCCAACGACAACAATGCCTGGATGGCGCAACTCCTACTCCAAGGCACCAACTTCATGAATTTTCTCGGCCGCTACGTTTACGTCGCCACTGGCGACAAGGGTTTTGAGTCCATCGCTGTCGCCGAACACGATGAGCCTGAAGCCATTTTCGGTAGCGATCTTCAGCGCGTCGCCTATCCCGAAAACTTCAGAAACTTCGTCGCGCACCATCGCCAACTCCACGCCGTTGCAGCCCACGAAGGCAATGTTCTGGACATCCAGACGCGTGGCGAATACGCCTACGCTGCCACCGGCTACGGCGGCCTCCGCATCTACGACATCGCCAACATCGACAACAAGAATTTCTCTGAGCGGGTCACCACTGCCCCTGTCTCCCCTCTCGGCCAGCGCTTTTATCTCCCCACGAAAAACGCCCTCGCCGTTGCCTCGCCTTCCACGCTCGCGGTCGATCCGCTGCGCTCCCGCCTCGCAGAAAACGAAGAGCAGCCCATTCATCTTCTGTATGGCTTTCTCTACATTGCCGATCAGGAAGAGGGCTTGGTCATCGTCGGCAATCCTGACTTGAAGGCAAAAAGCCCCGGCGTCGGCACGCTGCTCGACGGCAACCCCTCCAACAATTTTCTGAAGCGCGCTTTAACCTTTAATCCCGACGGCGTTCTCACCGGCGCTCGTCGCATTACCATCGCCGGCACCTATGCCTACGTTCTCACCGACAAGTCCCTCGTCGTCGTCGATCTCGATAATCCTCTCGCTCCCAAAATCACCGCCACTCTCTCCGCGCCATTCCTTAATCACCCGCGCGCCATCGCCATTCAGTTTCGTTATGCCTTCCTCGTCGATCACGATGGACTGAAAGTCCTTGACGTGACCGATCTCGCGCATCCCGTTCCTGTCACGAATGCACTAATCCCGCTGACAGAAGGCCGCAACATTTATGTCGCGCGGACCTACGCTTACGTTTCCGCCGGAAAGCAGGGAGTCGCTCTCGTCGACGTGGAAAATCCCGCCGCGCCGAGACTCGACCAGTTTTTCACCGCGGATGGCCAACTCGACGATGTCAACGACGTCAAAGTGGGTATGGTCGCCGCCACCGCTTTCGCCTTCGTCGCCGACGGCAAAAATGGTCTGCGCGTCCTGCAAATTCTTTCCCCATGGGACGATCCCGCGCACTTCTCTGGCTTCAGTCCGCGTCCTACTCCCAAGCTCATCGCCACCGCTCGCACCAAAGGTCCAGCCCTGGCCATCTCCAAGGGCATAGATCGCGACCGTGCCGTCGACGAATCCGGCAACCAACTCGCCGTCTTTGGCCGTCGCGGCGCCCGCCCCCTCAACCACACCGAAACACAGCGCCTCTATCTCCGCAACGGCCACCTCTACAGCGTCACCGACGAAATCGTGGAGCGCTCTTACACCGCCTCCGCCAGCCATCCTTGATCTGTGACCCGTGGTGTGTAGACTGTCATCTCTCGCAAACCTGTCATCCCTTCCGTCTTGACCTGCTGTCATCCCTCGCGTCTTGTCATGCCGACCGGAGCACGCTTCGTGCGCAGTGGAGGGATCGCGGCAACATTTCTAACTATGCGCGACTCTTCACCTGGCACAAAGCACGGAGCCCTGCCTTAGCGTCCGCCACGCTTCCTTTCACCCCGTGTGCCCACCTCATAACCCCCAAGCTACGTACTTTCCCTCTATCCCTTAGGCCTGCTCGTTCCTATCGCTTTTTCTTCGCATGAATTGTTTGCACCTTCCCCCGGCCAAACTACTCATTCCAAAGCATTTCCTTGTCGTAAACCCTTTCCTTGCAACCAGTTACCCTTTCGCCGCATCTCATACATACCTAATCATTTGTTCACGATTTCCACGCATAGCACCCATCAAAATTATGAGTGCGGCACTTCCTCTACGAGGGGTTACCGTGGAAGTATGAGAGTTGCGGGCCGTTTTTCAGCCCGCGCCCGCCGAAGCGGGCAGACCAAAAAGGAGCAACACACATGGTGCAGCAGTATCTTCTGGCCAGCGACTTTGACCAGACTCTTAGCTTCAACGACTCTGGCGTCGTTCTCAGCGAGCTTATTGGCTTTAAGGGCTTTCACGAGAAGGTGAAAGGCCTGTCCGACATCCATCTCGTCCAACAGGGCGCCGAGCTTTCTTATCTGATTCTTCACGATCCGGATTTCCGCCGCGTACGCCGCGAACACCTGATCGAAACCGGCAAGCGCATTCGTCTGAAGCACGACGTCAGTCTCTTCGCGCGTTCACTGGAGAACCTGACCGATGGCTACAAGTTTTCGTTCTACGTGATCTCCGCTTCGCCACGCGAGATTATCCAATCCGCGCTCGAAGGCATCGTGCCGCCTGATCACATCATCGGTACTCGTTTTAATTTTAATGAGGCTACCGGTGAGGTCGATTCCATCGTGCGCGCCACAGCCGGCTGGGGCAAGGTCACGGCGCTCGAAGAAACTCGCGCTACCGTCGGTGTCAGCCACGATCACATCATCTACATGGGCGACGGCAGTTCCGATTTGCCGGTGATGATGCACGTCAACCAATACGACGGTCTGACCATCGCCGTGTCGGAAACCAAACTGATCTCCCGCGTCGCACGCCGCACCGTACTTTCCGAAAACGCGATGAGCTTTCTGGTACCCGTGCTCGAAGAAGTTCTGCGTTGGGATTCGCTCAAGATCCGCCGCTTCTTCGCACAGCGCGGTCTTACTCTTCGTGAGTGGGACAAGATGCGTACGGACATGCTCACCATCGACGACTCCACAGTCAGCGTTCCCGTCGTCGCGCAGCCGCAATAGTCGCTATCAGTAAAAAAGAGCCGCCCGTTTTAAGGGCGGCTTTTCTTTTTTTTCGCGGAACTCTCCTTCGCAATCAGTCTATTGCTCTTCTGCTATCCTTGATCTTTTCTAGGAGGCTCTCGTGCCCCGCAAAAACATTCTCATGCTGGTTGGCGATTACGTCGAAGATTACGAAGTGATGGTCCCGTTCCAAGCCTTGCTTATGGTCGGCCATACCGTCCACGCCATCTGTCCCGGTAAGAAATCCGGTGAGTCGGTACGCACCGCGATTCACGATTTCGAAGGCGATCAAACCTATTCCGAAAAGCGTGGCCACAATTTTTCTTTAAGCGCGACCTTTGAAGGCACCAAAGCAGAAGACTACGACGCTCTCGTCATTCCCGGCGGTCGCGCTCCTGAATATCTCCGCCTGAATCCGCGCGTTCTTGAAATTGTTCGCCATTTTGCCACCGCCAAAAAGCCTATCGCCGCTCTCTGCCACGGCGCGCAGATCTTGGCTGCCGCCGGTGTTTTGCATGGCAAGAAATGCAGTTGCTACCCGGCGTGTTCTCCCGAAGTCACCCTCGCCGGCGGAACGTTCGTAGATGTCCCCATGACCGAAGCCGTGGTTGACGGCAATCTCGTTACTGGTCCGGCTTGGCCTGCCCATCCCGCTTGGCTGGCAAAATTCTTGGCCGTCCTTGGCACCCGTATCGAGTTGTAAGTAGCAGTTTGCTGTGCGCGTTGCACATGTTACCCGATCGGGTACTCGCACATCTCTGCGTATAAATTCTGGTGTTTTTGGCTATTCAATTTCTGCCGGAACATTTTACTCTTGGCCTCTTTCTAAATTTCGCCGGCAAGTAGATAATCGTTTGTTCGTTACTCTACACTAAGGCGACTCGTGCACCATGGCTAATATCAACGTTAAGAAGGGTGTCATCGGCATTCTCACAGGCGGAGGCGACGTCCCCGGCCTGAATCCAGCCATTCGTGCCGTTACCTTCCGCGCGCTCCGCGAAGGCTACGAAGTGATTGGCATTCGTCGCGGATGGGGCGGCCTCGTCGACGTAGTCCGCGACGAAAAGTATGACAACTCCAACAATTTTCAGCGCCTCACCGAAGATGTTGTGAACCGCGCAGGTCGCACTGGCGGCACCTTTCTCCATTCCTCCCGTACCAATCCCGGCCGCGTCAGCAAGAACAGCGTTCCCGATCACCTGAAAGATCAATTCAAAGAGGAAAAGAACGACCTAACGCCCGAGGTTTTAAAGACTCTGGCCTGGCTCGGTATCGAATACATGATTCCCATTGGCGGTGACGATACGCTCAGTTACGGGGTTCGTCTGTACCAAGAAGGTGTTCGCGTCGTTGCCATTCCCAAGACCATGGACAACGACGTCCCGGGCACCGACTACTGCATCGGCTTCAGCACCTGCGTCACGCGCACCATTCAGATGACCAACGCTCTCCGCACCTCGGCCGGTTCTCACGAGCGTTTCATGGTCCTCGAAGTCTTCGGCCGCTACGCCGGATTCACCGCCATGCTTCCCACCATGGCCGGCGCCGCAAATCGCTGCGTCATCCCCGAGCATAAATTCAACATCGAACTGCTCACCGAACTGCTCAGCCACGACCGTCGTCGTAATCCCAGCCGCTATTCCATCGTCCTGGTTTCCGAAGGCGCCATGTTCGAAGGCGGAGAAATGATTTTCCAGAAGAGCGCTGCGGACGCCTTCGGCCACAAAAAACTCGGTGGCATCGGCGACCTGGTTTCCGAAGAGATCACCGAAATCTCACCGAAGTTTAACAATGGCAAACGCATCGAATGCATCAACCAGAAGCTCGGTTACCTCGTTCGCTGCGGCGATCCCGACGCTATCGATTCCATCGTACCCATGGCTTACGGCAACCTTGCTCTCGACTTGATCCTCAATCGTATCCATGGCCGTCTGGTCGTTCTCAAAAACGGACGCTACGACAA
>JBAVNY010000053.1:0-1803 GCA_049691535.1 Candidatus Acidiferrum sp. | reverse complement strand
GCGCGGACTTATCGCGCCGTCTTTTGCACGGAGTTGCACTCCATGGTCCGTCGGATCGCCACCGTCAGGCGGGTACAACGTCTTGACCATCTACAGCCACCCTCCACGTGAATAGCAGCGGCAGTCTGGCATCAAGTGAGCTACGTAGCTTCGTCAGGTGTGCGCCCGATTGAAGACACGAGCATGCGATATGAGACTTAGCAGTTCACAATCTCGTTATTTCCGTCGAGGTCTAAAAAGTGGCAATGGATCTTCGCCGCCAGTGCTGTTGACACAATTCGGATACATCCCTGGAGTTTTATTTCGATGAAACAAATCTCAGTATTATTTGCGCTGTTAGTTGCAGTTCTATTTCCGCCTGCGCGGCTAGGACCCTAGCGCAATCCAAGACGAGCCAAGCGTGGGTTAGGCACGACGCTTCAGTTGTCCCGATGCGCGGTTTCGAATCGCTCGACAAGGCTGGTGAACTGGTTTCAATTACTAGCAAGCAGCGGTTTTGTTTCGATTGGTACGGAGGGTGGGTATCGAAACTGTATCCTTACTCACACAACTGTTCCGAATAACCATCCGATGCCTGCGGTAACCGCCATCGCCAGAGCACCCCAGAAGGTCACACGGAGCGCACCAATCGTCACGCCTGCCCCACCCGCGCGTGCAGCGAGTCCACCCAGCAGAGCGAGGAATACCAGTGAGGTTCCGGACACAAGTGGGATTAATCGCGCCGCCGGTGCCAGGGCCGTGACGAAAAGAGGCATCACCCCTCCGACAGCAAAGCTGGCCGCCGAAGCCAATGCAGCTTGAATAGGACGAGCTCGAAAAGTCTCGGAGATGCCAAGCTCATCACGGGCATGTGCACTCAGAGCATCATGAGCCATCAGTTGCTCGGCGACCTGTTTCGCGAGACCAGGATCCAGCCCGCGCTCCACATAAATCGCAGTAAGTTCCTTGTGCTCGCCCTTGTCGTCGGCCTTGAGTTCGGCGCGTTCGAGTTCCAGTTCCGCCTTTTCGGTGTCAGCTTGAGAGTGCACCGACACGTATTCGCCGGCGGCCATCGACATCGCTCCAGCCACCAACCCAGCTACACCCGCGACGAGAACATTGCTGTGAGTAGCGTGAGACGCGGCAACGCCCAACACCAGGCTGGATGTGGAAAGAATGCCGTCGTTGGCGCCCAAAACTGCCGCGCGCAGCCAACCGATGCGCCCGGTGCGGTGCAACTCTTTGGCCGCTACAGACACTTAAATGGACCTCATAATTGCCTCAAGGAGACCGAAGCGTGCCGCACTGATTTTCCCATAACGCAGGTTTCCGGCACCACGCTTCGTCGGAGCTTCGTCAAGTCCGGCCTCAAAAACTCTTCAGAGGCTCAAAGGGATTCGCACGATCTCCACGGAACAACGGGCATCACGAGCGACGGCCTCTGAAACACTACCCGGCGAGAAACGGTCAAGAGCTTTTCGCTCGTGGGAGCCAAGCACAATGGTATCGGCATCCCACTCTTCCGATTCACCGAGGATCATCGATTTGGGGTCACCCTGTTGGACGGCCGTGGATGTCGTTATACCGTGAGTGCGCAGCTCTTCGGCAGCTTTCTCAACTAAAGCCTGCCCCTGCTTTGTTACTTGCTCCCAGGCTGCTTCTATGGCCGGGTCATATCCACCCATCTCACCTACCACCAGAAGCGAAGGCGGTACCACGACGTGCAAAACACGAACGTGTGTATCTTTCGAATGGACTTGCGCGAGTACGGCCTGTACAGCCGCCTCCGATGTTTTAGAGTTATCAATCGCGAGTAGGATCTTC
>JBAVNY010000052.1:0-2272 GCA_049691535.1 Candidatus Acidiferrum sp. | reverse complement strand
GCGTTGCTGGTCGCCCAGCACGACTTCGATCGTTTGCGCTCCAGCTACGACGTGATAGTTCGTCAGGATGTAGCCTTTAGGATCGATCAAGAATCCAGATCCGGCCCCTTCCACAGGCACTGGATCCATGAAGAAATCATATTCCGTTGCTTTGGTGAGAATATTGGCCACGGCGGGCGAGGCTTCGTGATAAATGCGAACGTTGATAGACTCATCTTCCGTAAGCGAATCATTATGATCGCCAGTGTTTCTAGTTCCTGCGGCGGGGACGCCCAGCCGGCGCGCCTCGACCTTCTCTGCCTGGCGTGGTCCGTAACGTGCCCCTACCCAAAAGGCACCTAGCACCAAAATCAGGGCGACTAAAAGCAAACGGCTACTGCTTGAACGTACTGCGCTTTTCATCTGCGTCTTACCTCTATAGTCCTTAGTGGTTCTATTGTATACGCAATTTGCGGACCGCTGCCCCGCCTAGTAAGAAGGCTTGGAACTGTTTCGGATTTTGGAAGCCAGTGCCTGCACCTGCGCTCGTGTTTCCTCGATGGTGCCCGAACAATTGATGGAGTCGGTGGCGTGCTGCAGTTTTTCATTAAGCGGCAGTTGCGCCGCAATTCGTCGCTTAGCTTCTATCTCGCTCATTCCGCGCGCGCGCAGGCGTTCCAACTGTTGTTCCGGTTCGCACCACGCTACCACCAGACCGTCCAACTTCTTCGTCATCCCCGCTTCGACTAGTAGTGCTGCCTCGACAAACGCAGCGTCCCGCACACCGCTGCGCTCCCATTGCTCAAACTGCCTCGCTATCATTTGTTCCACGCGCGGATGCAGGATTGCATTCAGGGCGGCCAGCTTCACGGGATCAGCGAAGACGATGGCGGCTAATTTATTTCGATCGATGCGCTGGCCGGCTGCTGCTAGATCAGCACCAAACTTCTGCAGGATTTCCTCGTACGCCGGTTGCCCGGGCTCTATCAATTTGTGCGAAAGGGCATCGGCATCCAGCACGCAGAATCCCATATCCCGCAGCATGGCTGCCACGGCGCTCTTACCACTGGCGATTCCGCCGGTAAGTCCAATGCGCAGCACCTGCGCTTCACCGTGCTCCGGCTTGAGCAGCAACCGGAAGGCGCCGCAGTTTGGCCGCTTTGGCAGTGTTGCTCATCAGCATGGTGATGGTCATTGGACCCACGCCGCCTGGCACCGGCGTCAGAAAACCCGCAGTTTGCACGGCGTCGGGATGAACGTCGCCTACCAGCACATTGCCTTTCGTTCGAAACTTTTCCAACCGTTCAGGAAAATTCTTCAGAAGGCGTTCTGCCTCCGCGGCGCCACTAACCTTATTGGTGCCGACATCGATTACTGCGGCGCCGGGGCGAATCCAATCCGCTGGCACGTAGCCCGCCTTGCCCATCGCGGCGACCACGATATCGGCGTGCCGCACCACTTCCGACAAATCGCGCGTCTTAGAATGGCAAATCGTTACGGTGGCGTTGGCATGCATCAGCAGTAGAGCCATTGGCTTGCCAACAATATCGCTGCGTCCCAGTACTGCGGCGTCAGCGCCCTCAATCGGAATTTTGTAGCGGCGCAAAATTTCCATGCAACCCGCTGGCGTACACGCTACCAGGCCGGGACGATTGCTGACCAGTCTTCCCAAATTGACGGGATGAAAGCCATCTACATCTTTCGCCGGATCGACAGCCTCTAGCACGCGCTTGGAATCGATCTGCGAAGGAAGAGGTAGTTGCACCAGGATTCCATCCACATTGTTATCGGCGTTTAAGTCGGCGATGAGTTGCAGCATGTATTCGGTGGATACAGTGGCTGGTGGAGTGTGCAGCCAACTGGCCATTCCCAGCTGTTCGCACGCTGCGATTTTGCTTTTCACGTAAAGTTGCGAAGCGGCGTTTTCGCCGACTAGAACAGCGGCCAAGCCTGGACGCAGTCCTTGGCCCTGGAGGACCGCGACTTCTTGCTTGAGTTCGGTGAAGATTTGATCGCGAATTTTTAAGCCGTCCAGAATTTGTGCGGGCATAGCAAGAGAATAACATATGGGTCGCGAGCCGTTGCTGGGTGGCGACCAGCTCGAACAAGCCGCATTGGCGGCCCGACGATGCAAGTAAACGAATGCAGAGGGTTCCGTAACTTGCATGAACTTTGGTTATTTTCGGTACTCTAATGGCTGAGGAGAATTGTTGAATGGCTTTATTCGGCGCCGATGGCGGTCGTAGAGAAAAAGAGAAAGAGGCGCGGGCTGGGGGTCGTTTGCCGTCCGGCC
>JBAVNY010000051.1:0-4638 GCA_049691535.1 Candidatus Acidiferrum sp. | reverse complement strand
GGACAAGACCGTCGTACATGGCACGGAAGCCGGCGCCAAGGATACGTTTCACGGCCTGAAGGAAGGTTCGGAAGTCGCCGTTCACTACACGGAGAAGGGTTCCGAGAAGACGGCCACTGAAGTTGATAAGCTCGGCAAAGATGGAGTGAAATCGGTTGAAGGCACGGTGACAAAGGTCGGAGAAGATGGCAAAACCGTCACGGTGAAAACTGCGGACGGAACCGAACACGTATTCGCGGTCGCTGGCCACGATACAGTTGCCGCCGCGAAGGATCTTGGCAAGGGCACCGCAAAAACTGGTCAGGTCACCGTGTACTACACCGAAGAAGGCGGCAAGAAAGTTGCCCATTTCTTCCAGAAGCTCTAGTCGTAGTCCTTGCGATTGGTGACATTGAAGCGAAAGGGGAGCGCCCGTGCTCCCCTCTTTTTCATCTGCAAGCCCGCGGCTCGCTACTTACGCGCAGTGGAGACTCGCTCTTACACAAATGGATTTTCGTCTGCGCTCGGACCATAGATTGACGGTACGTCCACATCGAGCATCCGCAAGTACACCGACAGTTGTCCGCGATGGTGATACCAGTGGTTCAGCATGATCGACCGCAGTAACTCCGCGCGGGTCACGGTGAATAATTCCTTTTCCTTAAATTTTGCGCACCAGTTTCCGGAGGCAGACGATTCACTCACACCTGCCAAGTATTCCACTGCGCTTTTCACACTGGAATCGAACGCGGTAAAAATTTCGGCTTTGTTTGCTGCTTCGGGCTGGTTGAAATTGGCTTGCGACAGGTCGAACACATCGTTTTTTGCCAGATTCGCAATTGCTCCGGGAACTGTCGCAATATGCAAAGCAAGCTGCCCCAGCGACACCGATTTTGCATGTGGCTTCCATGCCAGTTTGTTTTCCGGGATTCGTTCAAGCACTCGCCGCGTGGTGGCGCTCTCCCGCTCCAACTCTTTCATCATGGGTTCAAGAGCCTTGCTCATAAATCCTCCTCAAAGTTTGACTGCGGCTGCCCGGTGAAGTCCCCTGAACGCTTGCGTTCCGCAAAGCCTGAAAATTCTGCCCGGACAGCTGCCTGACCCAATCGATTCTCAATTTACGAACGGTGCTCGCAGCACGAAGAGTCTTTCTTCGCTGCACTCGCGTTGTATTTATCGTGGTGTTTTACCCATGCCATGGGAAACGATAATCCAGTTTCATCGCGGCCCTTGGGAGCCAGGTCCAGCCAGTTGTAGACGTTCAACAGTCCGTCCAGACCGCGGCCATAGGTGGAATAGGTGTGATAAATGTTGCCGGCTTCATCTTTGTAAAACACGCTCGCCCCGGGCGCTTCTTCACTCGGGAATGGCTGGCTGGTGTAGTTGTAAGCCACCGGGCCCTTGGCCATTTCATCTTTCGTGAACGACACATGGTAGTCGCGGTTGAAATCGTTGCCGCTCGACGAGACCCACTTGAATTGCCAGCCCATCCGTTTTTTGAAGGTATCTATGTTTGCCAGCGGTGCACGCGACACCGCCAGGAAGGTAACGTCGCGCTCGTTCAAGTGGGGCACGCTGCCGTCGAAATGATCCGCGAGCATGGAACAACTGGGGCACCCTTCCGTCCACTCCGGTCCCAACATGAAGTGGTACACAATCAACTGGCTTTTTCCAGCAAACAAATCGGCCAGCTTCTCTTTCCCGTTCGGGCCGTCGAATGCATAGTCCTTGCCCACTTTCTCCCAAGGTAGTTCGCGCCGTTGTTTGCTGATATCGTCGCGCAGTCGGGTTAATTCTTTCTCCTTGGCCAAAAACTTCTTGCGCGCCGCGAGCCATTCCGCGTGGGAAACAACTTTCGAACCCTGTACCTTCGTCGCCGTGGTGGCCATGGTTACTTCTCCTTTGTATTTGGTTTTGCACTGCTAGCGTTTTTGGGTTTTGTTCTTACCTGTACCAACTTCGCGGCGAGCGCCGTCAGCCCGCCGGTCGAAACCACTCCACTCGCCAGTAACGCACCACTTGCCAGACATACGGGACACATACACTTTCCTCCTGCTGTAAGCGTACTTAGTGGGTACGCTTCGATTCTGCGCGGTTGCGTACGCTCTCGATAATGTGGGTCCAACCTGTGACTACGCCCTTGCGGTGGTCGTCGATAATCAGTCCTAGCGCAGTGTGATGAAAGTTAATCAGCGTCCCACCATCTTCGACGCTCAGCCGGTATTGCACATTGGACATCGCTGGATAGGACATGAACAGGGGGCCGCTGATTTCGAGCAATATGGGCCGCTTGATCGCCTGCACATTTCCCCAGAAATGCCCGTTATTGTTCTCCAAGTCGCGGAACCATCGCCCGCCCGGCCATGCTTCCAATACCATCGGCATCGGCTTTCCATCCGGCGTTTCGTTATAGGGGCCGATCTGGTCCAGCAAAGCCGCAAAGGTTATTTCCAAGGGAGCCTTCACGTGAATTTCCTGCGTGATGTTCAGTGTCAGATCTTCAATGGTGCTGTACAGCTTGGGTGCGGTTGAACTCATCTCTTTCTCCTTTTTGACCGAAAGTTTTTTCCTAACATTCCTTACGAGACTGTTTCGTCGGCTGAGTTCAGCTCTTGTGAAAGACGCGCGTAAAAGTTTTTCGGCTCGCTTTATTTCGGTTCATCTTTCACGGCAGCTGCACTCTTTTCCTCGGCCCGCTCCTTCACTCGGTGCAATTGGTGCTTCCAGAACCGTTCAAAGGTGCTGGTCCACTCATGTAGTGGCCGAATCGCTTCGGCATTTACGCGATATAACATTTGCCGTCCCTCCCTTCGCACTTGCACCGCACCCACGTCTCGAAGTACCCGCAAATGTTTGGAAACGGAAGGCTGTTCGAGTTGCAAGGTGGCGACGATGTCTCCAACCGAACGCTCCTGTAGAGCCAGAAAGTTCAAGATGTCGCGGCGTCGGGGTTCGGCAACGGCGTTGAAGACGTCGGAGGTGGTGGCGGCGCGCGGCATGGGTGAATAATACATACCCATATGGGAATATGTCAAGAGGAAAAATTGCATCTTTTAATGTTTTCCGCAGCCCATTGGTTTTGCTTGATTTAAGGTGTATCCGGCTTGGCCAAGCCTTTCGGTGTGGCTCTCGCTAGGCCAGGACAGGTTGTTCGGCGACCGGCGATGGGGCAATTATGCGACGGGGGTTTAGTTTTCGGCGAAGCGGCTGTTCGATGAATCGGTAGACGAGAATCGAGACGCCGAGGGCCACGCTCGTCGACAGCAAAATCCACGGGGCCGTGGGGTGGGCAATACGTCCACCTTCCCGGAAGAAAAACATGGGGATGACCACTTGGTGCAGGAGATAAAGGCTGTAACTGGCGTCGCCGAACAGCACAAGAACCTTGTTATCGAGGATCGCGGACCAGCGTGGCTGAAGGGCCAATCCGTAAATCACCATGGCGAAGAAAATTCCCAGCAACCCGGTATGCAAAATGGGATAGGGAATTGAAGGCGAGTAGTAGATGACTATGCCCAAAGCTATAAGTCCCGCAAGCACGATGGGTGTGGCGAGTGTCTTCTTGGCGGGATTTTTCAGGAATAGCATTCCGCAGGTCATACCGATCAGGAATTCCGGGATGCGCGCGAGCGGATTGAATTTGACCACATTCATCCAGGTGGAATTCAGAACATCGGAATTCATTACTGCGAGATGGTCAGGGTTTAGAAGCACGTAAGCTACGGAGATCGTCAGGCCGAGGAGCCAGAAGGCAATGAGCATGGTTAAGAGTTGTGAGTTGTTGCGCTTTTCGAATTTGGGCAACAAGAAGGGAAAGACCGCGTAAAAAAACGATTCGACGGAAAGGCTCCAAGCCACGGCGTTCCAGGTCAGCGCAGCCATCGGAACCCAAGCCTGGAGCAACAAAATCACCAAGACGGAGCCGAGCAATGGATGGCTGGCAGCCCACACTAAAAAGGGCACTTTAAAGACGTACATGCCCATATAAAAGAAGGGTAGGGTCAACAGCAAGGAAAAGGCATAAGCAGGATAGACGCGGGCAAATCGTGCGCGGTAGAACTGCTTCGGACTGGTGTCTCTGCCGGCGTAGGTGTAGACGAGGATGAAGCCGGAGAGCACGAAGAACAGACTTACCCCGGTGTAGCCAATCCCGGCAATGCCGCTCATGGGCCCGGTCAGGAAGGCGATTTTGGTGGCCTGAAAATGAAACAGCACTACGTGTAGCGCGGCAAAAAACCGCAAACTGGTCAGCACCGGGATTTTGGGACGTGCTGTCGTTAAATCCATGAAATGCACCTGGGTCTAACAGACGATCCAAGCTGACTATGCGTCAGGGCCTCTGCCATTAAATACGTGCCTACTCAGAAATTGTTCCTAATTTCCAGGCTTTCCTGTCCGCCATCTTGTGAATAACCCGAACCCCACGTCTCAATAGTAACGAGAATTTAACAACATGGTACCAAGAACGGCGTGATAGTATTCGCCGCCTATCGGGCCCAAGGTAGACCTTCGTCATGGCACCAAATCCTGCTTTGCGTTTTGAGGTTGAGAAATCCTCGGATGAAAGTACAAATCGAGTAACCACCATAAAATGTCACGGAAAGCTCAGCAACGATACGGCGGGTGAGAGGAGAGATCAAATCAAGCCAGTTATCCCTC
>JBAVNY010000050.1:0-1556 GCA_049691535.1 Candidatus Acidiferrum sp. | reverse complement strand
GTCATGTGCCGCATCGATATAGATCATGTCGAATGTTTCGTCCGCATATTTCGCAAGAACCTCGCTGCTATCACCTTCTTCACACTTCACTTGCTTTCCTCGTCCGCAGAAACGTTTTTCGTAGTATTGACGATGCGTCATTCCTTGAAACGTCGGGGCCGAAGGCTTATTCCAAATCACCGGCATACTGTGCATGTTGAATAGATCCATAGCCACAAATAGTTCCGGTTCAAGAGTTCGCAACAGAAAGTCGGAAAAGTCCCCGAACATCACGCCCACTTCTGCGATCGTTCCCCCTTTCAGCCTTCCAGCGAAGAATCTCAGCAGGTTTTCCCGTCTCGCGAATAGCTTCGCATTTTCTAGCCCTGCCTGGTTCAATTCGGGGTAGGAAAACGATTTCAGTGCCTGCTGGCTTGCCGGAATACGTCGCGGGTCGGGCGGCTCACTCGGCGGCGTTCCGCGCGACGCCAGCCCGGCTAATTTCGATAGGAACTTGCGCATTGTGGCGCGAGTCTCTCACAGTAGAATTATAGGGGTCAACGCTTAAGCCGCTAGACCGACGGTACTGGCCGATGGAACAACCCAGTTAACTGTCCTAGTCCAGGGCTGCCTGCCACCTACAGCCAGTTCCTCACCTTTGCCCCTCAGTACAGTTGTTCCCTCACATCACGCTTGTTACGTTCAATTCAGGGGTGCCCTGTTTCGGGCGTTGCATTCGCTGGGTCTTCTTATTCTCTTCGCGACTCGCGACGCACCCGTATCGGCATATCTCAGTTACGAAGCACGATCCTTCCCCAGTTCTGGGTTCGTGGTCTTCTGCAACTCGAACTTTGAAGTTATTTTTGGAAGGAGTCTACTCACGGGGATGTCTAAGATTAAAATTGCTTGTTTGCTTTTCCTTGCTTCTGTCGCCGCGCCATCGCTCTTCGCCCAGTCGGTCACCGTTAATTGGTCGAGTGTCCACCAGACCATCGACGGCTTCGGCGGAAATTGTTCGAACATCGGCGCCTGCGATTCTCTGACGCCTGCTCAAGCGCAAACTCTTTTCGACCCCACCAACGGAATCGGCCTTTCCATCTATCGCGACAGCATCCCCATCGATGGCAGTTGCTCCGGCGCGTGTGCCTTTGAAAGTTCCAACATCGTACATCTCGCCGTTCCCTACGGCGTTAAATTCATCGCCAGCGCTTGGGCTCCCCCAGCGTCCATGAAGTCAAACGGTTCCGTGATCTGCAACACTTCTTCTCAGAACAGCTATTTGCTCCCGGGTTCCTACGCCGCTTTTGCCACCTACCTTAAGAACTTCGCCACCCAGTTCCAATCCACCTTTGGTGCACCTCTCTACGCTCTTTCGCCGCAAAACGAACCCAATCTTTGTTCCTCCGATCCGACCTACGGCTGGGGTGCCTCGTACACCGGCGCGCAACTCGATACCTTTATCAAAAATAATCTTGGCCCCACGCTTGCCGGCACCGGCGTCAAAATCATGATGCCCGAGACCTCTTACTGGCCATCGTTGAACGGGTACGCTGATCCGGTCATGACCGATTCCGCCG
>JBAVNY010000049.1:0-2028 GCA_049691535.1 Candidatus Acidiferrum sp. | reverse complement strand
TTCCCGGTTCGTTCCGGCTGAAATAATCGGAGAAAATGAGATCCAATGCCGCTCGAATCTCGGGCTCATTATCGTAGTGCCAGTGTGGGTTGTACCAGCTGCGACTGTTCTCAACTTGCTCTGCAGTGAGCCCGAACAGGAAGAAATTCTCTTCACCCGCTTCCTCGGCCATCTCGATGGTCGCGCCGTCCCGGGTTCCGACCGTCAGGGCTCCATTCATCATGAATTTCATATTGCTCGTGCCGCTCGCTTCGTATCCGGCGGTAGAGATTTGGTTTGACACATCGCTCGCGGGAATTAGGCGTTCGGCAAGCGAGACGTTGTACTCAGGCAGGAAAACAACGTTGATTTTGCCGCGTGCTGCAGGGTCGCCATCAATGGTTGCCGCGAGGTTGTTTATGAATTTGATGATCAGCTTGGCCAGGTGATAGGCCGGCGCTGCCTTTCCCGCGAAGAAAAAGGTGCGCGGCACAATGCCCAGGTTTGGGTTTGCCCGCAACCTGTTGTAGACCACGACGATCCGCAACGCGTTCAGGAGCTGACGTTTGTATTCGTGAATGCGTTTGATCTGGCAATCGAAGATGGTGTCCGGGTCCACCTCTTGTCCAGACGTCAACTTTAGCCAGTTCGCGAATCTCACTTTGGCGTCCCGCTTGGACGCGAGAAATGCACTCTGAAGAGCGTTATCGTCGGCAAGCGTTTTCAAGGCCTTTAGCTCGCTTAGGTCGGTGATCCATCCTTCGCCGATGACACCCGAAATCACGCCGGCTAGCTTGGGATTGGCTTGCAGCAGCCACCGCCGCGGGGTTACCCCATTGGTCTTGTTGCTGAAGCGCTCCGGATACATCTCCGCCAGATCCCGCACTGTGGTGGTGCGCAAGAGCTTGGAGTGGATTGCGGCAACGCCATTCGTACTATGCGAGCCCACAATTGCCAAGTTGGCCATGCGGATCTTGCGTTCGCTGCCCTCTTCGACAAGGCTGACGCGGGCAATACGTCCGTCATCGCCGGGGAAGCGCAGTCGAACCTCGTCGAGTAGACGCCGGTTAATCTCGTGGATGATCTCTAAGTGGCGGGGAATGAATAACTCAAACATCTCGACAGGCCATTTCTCAAGGGCTTCAGGCAAGAGCGTGTGGTTCGTATACGCGAGCGTCTTCTTCGTCAAATCCCACGCTTGGTCCCCACCCAGGTGCGCATCATCCAGCAAGATTCGCATCAGCTCGGGGACCGCCAAGGATGGATGTGTGTCATTGAGCTGGATGGCTGCTTTCTCCGGCAGTTGGTCCCAATCTTTATTGAACCGCCGAAACCGCCGTACTATGTCAGCGAGGGAGCAGGCCACCAAGAAATACTCTTGGATGAATCGCAATCCACGTCCCGGAGTTGTTGAATCGTCGGGATAGAGCACACGCGTGATCGACTCCGCTCCGAGGTTCTCGGCCAGCGCGCCGACGAAATCACCGGTACCAAATTCGCGAATGTCGAAGGCATCCGGCGCCGACGCGGCCCATAGTCGCAGGGTATTTATGGTCTTCCCGCCGTAGCCTACGATTGGGCGATCGAATGGTATGCCCAACCAGGTTGATGGTCGAGCGGGCACCAGTTGAAAGTTGCCCCCGTTGAGCTTGAACGAGCAACCCAGCTTCACTTCCACCATCTCGACAGGTCGCGCGACCTCCCAGGGATCTCCCCAGCGGATCCAATTGTCGGGATTTTCCTTTTGCCATCCATCGACACTGGTTGGCTTGAACATGCCGTACTCATAGCGCAAACCGTATCCCGTGGCCGGCAGTTGCAGGGTGGCCATGGAGTCCAGGAAACACGCTGCGAGGCGGCCCAGACCTCCGTTGCCGAGACCCGCATCGGGTTCCTGTGCCAGCAGCTCGAGCCAATCGACTCCTTTCTCCCTTGCCGCGTATTGAACCACTGGGCTAAGCAGGAGGTTGGTTATGTTGTTCGTCAACGACCGGCCACTCAAAAATTCCATCGAGAGGTAATAAACACGTTTTGCATTTGTTTTCGCAT
>JBAVNY010000048.1:0-2524 GCA_049691535.1 Candidatus Acidiferrum sp. | reverse complement strand
CTGGTGCAGGGAGCGCACTACATTTTGGGACCTTTTGGGGAGGACAGTGACTTGCGTCGCTGGGGGCGAAAGCTCTCGGCGCGAGGAGGGAAAATCGCCAAGAAACGGGCGGTGGTAGCGGTAGCACGGAAGCTGGCGGTACTGCTGCACCGACTGTGGGTGAGTGGAGAAGTGTACGAACCGTTGCACAATAACCAGAAGGCGATGAACGCAGCGGCATAGAGAACCTGGCAGAGAAAGAGTTTGCACCGAACAGCTGAGCTCGACCGCCGAGTTTAGGCGACTGCGGCTAACTCCTGGGCCCAAACTTCCCTCCTAAAGAGAGAAGCAGAGGACGATTACCAGATAGCAGCGCCTAATGAATCGAGAACACCCAACTGGCACCGAGCGAACATCGCTCCACTAAGAGTGCGGATGGAAGGGTGGCGACAGAGGCGGCTTAGCTGAACGGCAAAAAGAGAGAATAACTCATGGAAAGAGCAAAACACTATTGACGTCGACCGGCCTTCTCATGGAAGGAGGTATGGTTTCTCTTACAATCGCATCCGCAGAATTGTTAGCATGAGTGGGTGAACCGCGCACTCCTTTGCCTTGATATGTAATCGGACCGGTCACCGCATTTTATAAGAGTGCCACAGGAAAGACCGATGTATCATTCGACATCGAGCCCGCGTACCTCACGTTTACCGTGCCAGAAATATCGGGATCGAGGAGCGGACCTTCCGAGGTTGGGTCACCCACAAGTACACGAAATCCCATGACAGATTGGCAAATGCGAGAAAAGCGGCCGCTCCGAGGACCGGCGCGCGAAGACGCGGGCCCGACACTCAAAAACTACATCACGCCTGCCGGGTTGCAGCGACTAAAAGACGAGCATCTGTTCCTACTGAGTCGCGAGCGGCCCGCGGTGGTGGAGGTTGTAGCCTGGGCTGCTAGTAACGGGGACCGCAGTGAAAACGCCGACTACCTCTACGGTAAGCGACGGTTAGGCCAGATAGATTCGCGGATTCGCTTTCTCACGAAACGCATTGACGCGGCCGTGGTCGTCGATCCCACCGCTCCGCGGCCAGGGTCAGCCGCTACGCGCGTCTTCTTCGGCGCAAGCGTGACCTACAAGGACGCCGCCGGCCTCGAACACGTCGTGTCGATCGTCGGCATCGACGAGGTGGACCTCGACCGCGGCTACATCAGCTGGCGCTCGCCTCTCGCCAATGCGCTGATGAAGGCGAGCCCCGGCGACCGTGTGGACCTGCGCGCGCCAGCGAAGACGGAGCATCTCGAGATCATCGAGGTCGAGTACGCGCCGATTCCGATGGATCCATTCCGCGAACCGCTAGGAGCTCAGTCAACGCCCAAGATCGAACGCTCCTAGACCAAGTCGCCTGACTCTGTCGGAAAGGTTCGATCCAGTGATTGCATAACAATGTCGGCTCCCTCGACCGTACACTTTGGTTGTTTGACGACCATAGGTTCGGAAGGAAGGAGCCGAACATGATGTTGATAGGCGTAGATTACCACCCGAGCTTTCAGACGATTGCATTTTTTGTGGAAGAGACTGGTGAATGTGGTGTTTACTCGCCGGAGTCTGGAAGACTAAGGTTTTTCTGGGGCGTTGATTCAAGAGCAGCTCGACCTGGTCGAGCTGCTCTTGAGAGATGGAGGACAGGTCGGTCGGTTCCTCTTGGGAAGTATTGCCGCAGCAGCAGATTGGTATTCTCGTTCGAGCCGCGTTGCCAGGGACTTTGTGGATCGCAGAAGTAGACCTGCACATCCGTCGCGACCGTGAACTCCTTGTGCTTGGCCATCTCCAACCCGCGATCCCAGGTCAACGAGCGTCGCAGGGTCGTCGGGAATACCCCAACTGCGATAGATGGCCTTCACTCGGCTCATGACTCGTCCGAGATCTTTGCTGATGGTCAGATAGCTGCGTGCCAGTTCCCGCAGCGTGCGGACACCTGCTCCGCCGTGATAGACCGAGCTGAGCTTATTCATGTACAACAAGTCGGACAGCTCGCGCGCATCGATCCGGTCATTCTTGTCTCCCTGGCGGTTATTCTTCCGCGGATTGCACACCACCAATTTCTCTACGTGTGGCTTCATCTGGTCGTACAACCAGGTGGCCCAGGTTCCTTCTTCAAACGTAACCTGCAACTCTCCGCGCAGCCCGTGGAGAAAGTCCAGAATGATGTTCGCTTTGGTCTCGATCACGCATTCCATGACCAACTTTCCCGCTGCGTTCCGGACCGCAATCGAAATACTTTCCTTGTGCACATCCATGCCGATATATTTAACGCTGGTCATAAGGGCGTTCCTTTCTGGAGGGGTTCGAACTGGACACTCAAAACCTACTCCAAAAAGAGGCGCCCTTTTATATTGCGTCGGGTATCTCTAACGAGGTCGGCCGTTGTAAGAACTTTTTTCTTGGGTGTTGGCCCCTTCGGGACACACCCGTGCGATGTTTTCTAATTCATTGTCACTGCGATTGCTAGCCTGCACTGTGTTCACCCTTGCGCTCGGCTCTGTG
>JBAVNY010000047.1:0-2143 GCA_049691535.1 Candidatus Acidiferrum sp. | reverse complement strand
GTGCGCATTCGCCGGACGGGAAAGAGATCGCGTCGTTTGAAGTGCGGGAACTGGATCATAGGTTGCTGCTGCGGATCGACAATGTGGAAACGCGTCAAATGGCTTACGCGGACATCGATTCACGAGCGTTACCGGATGAATTGGCGTATGCACCGGATGGAAAAGGAATTGCGTATCTGGTGCGGGAAAAGGGTGTGGACAATTTGTGGCTGCAGCCGCTGGATGGCAAGGCGCGGCGGCAATTGACACACTTTAAGAAAGACAAGACGTTTCGTTTCGTGTTTTCGCCGGATGCGTCAAAGATCGCGATGGAATGCGGCGAAGTGGAATCCGACGCAGTGCTACTCCACGACGACAGTAAATAAGCATTTAAATCTTGCAACGGAATTACTTCACGGAATTACTTCACGTTCCCTGCTGGTTTCGGGCCCAGATCGTTGTTGGAACGGGCGTAGTAGCCGCGGCGGGCGCGGACCTGATAGCCCTTGCGATCCGGCGTTTCGATTTTAATTTTGTGGTACTTCTCATCAATGCCATGGTTCGACGGATTGTAGGCCAACGAGTACTGGTTGCGGAGTTCCTCGCCAATATCCTGGAAAGACTGGTCAAGGTCGTCGACGTGATAGGGGTAGAAAGAACGGCCGCCGGTTTCCTCTGCCAGAGTCTGCAAAATTTTATCGCCGTCGGTGAAATGGTATTTGCGATTGCCGGATTGTTCTTTTTTTGGATCGTCGAGCGTGACCCATTGGGTGCTGGTGCTGATGGTATAGATGACTACGCTGGTGCGCTGGGCCATTTCGATGGCTTCGGCGCGGGTGTGGGTGGAGAGATTGTCTTCACCATCGCTGATCAGAATCATCACACGGCGGACGACGTCGGGCTGATCGCCCGGTGGCCGCGGCGGGTGGCTTAATTCCTTGAAGCACGCATCATAAATCGCATCGTAAACCGCAGTGCCGCCGCCTGCGCGGGTGCGAAGAATCTGGTCGCGCAGCATGCCGGTGTCGCCGGTAAAACCCTGCAGCATTTGCGGTTCATCATCAAAGGTCATCAGGAAGGCTTCATCTTTGTTGCGGCGCAGCACGCTGAAGAGAAAGTTGTTGGCGGCGTCTTGTTCGAATTTGATGCGATCACGAATGCTGTTGGACGTGTCCAGGAGCATGCCGATGCGCAGAGGAAGATCGTTCTGCTTGCTGAAGTAGCGAATGTCTTGGGGGACGTTGTCGTCGAAAACTCTGAAGTCGGGCTTGTCGAGATCGGAAACGAGTTTGTTGCGGCGATTCAGGACGGTAAAGAGCACGTCGACCAGGTTGACCCGTACGGGGATGGTGGTCTGACTTCTTTGCGGAGCTTCTTGGGCTTGGGAGTTGGCAGGAGGAGCGGGAGGCGGAGTGGGAGAAGGCTGCTGTTGTTGTGCATCGACAAGAACGGTGCCAAGAAGTACGGCTACTAACAACAAGACCAGGGATCGGTATCGCATGTCGCTAGATTATAGGTATCCCTTGAGTGCAGCGTCAATTCGCGCGGAATCATCCCCGGAGGCGCGGGCTAAATCCTGCAGATAGGTACGTAGTTCGGGAGGCAGCGGAGCGGTGAGCTGGATTCGTTGGCCGGAACGCGGCTGCGCGAAAGTGAGTCGAGCGGCGTGCAAGAAATTTCGACCGAGTGCGGGCAGCGTCGTGTGGCCGACTTGAAGGTGGCTGGCAGCGCCGTAGAGGGTGTCGCCAACAACAGGATGGCGAAGCGATGAGAAGTGTACGCGGATCTGGTGGGTGCGTCCGGTATGAAGCTGAATTTCGAGCAGGGATGTGGGAGCGATGCGGGCTAAGACGCGCCAGTCGGTACGGGCGGGGCGGCAATCTGGGAGCGAAGAGGCGTGTTTGGTGGTCATGCGGGTGCGGCGATTGGGATCGCGGGCGATGGGGAGCTCAATGCGGCCGCGATCTTCGTCCATCGAACCTTGGACTAACGCGAGGTAAATTTTTTGGATAGTGCGATCGCGGAAGGCGTCGCCGAGTTTGGCGTGGGCGTAATCGTTCTTGGCGACCAGCAAGATGCCGGAAGTTTCTTTGTCGAGGCGGTGGACAATTCCTGGGCGAATGGGATCGGAAGACTGGGCGAGCGACTGGCCGCGTCCGAGGAG
>JBAVNY010000046.1:0-6956 GCA_049691535.1 Candidatus Acidiferrum sp. | reverse complement strand
CTTGGTCGTGTTGCACACCACCGTGCTCGATGATCGTGGCAAGTTCGTCGAGGGTCTGACTCAGGAAAATTTCCGGGTATTCGAAGATAAAGTTGAACAGAAACTCGACGTTTTCAAGCGTGAAGATATTCCGGTCAGCATGGGCTTGGTCATCGATAACAGTGGCAGCATGCGCGACAAGCGTCCCCGCGTGAATGAAGCGGCCCTGACTTTAGTGCAGAACAGCAATCCTTCTGACGAAGCCTTCGTCGTTAATTTCAACGACGACTTTTATCTCGATCTAGATAAGGATTTCACCAACAGTGTCCCCGAGCTGAAAGAAGCTTTGGAGCGCATCGACGCCCGCGGTAGCACGGCTCTCTACGACGCCATCATCGGCTCGCTCGACCACCTGAAAAAAGGGAAGAAGGAAAAGAAAGTTTTGCTGATTGTTACCGACGGTGAAGATAATACCAGCCGCAACTCGTTGGAAAAAACCATTCGCGAAATTCAGAAGACTGACACCGTGATCTACACGATTGGTCTGCTGAGCCAGGAAAGCAAAAAGAGCGCCAAAACCGCCAAGAAAGCGCTGACTGAAATTGCTCTAGCCTCCGGCGGCCTGGCTTTCTTCCCGGAAAATGTGGAAGACGTGCACGCCATCTGCGAGCAAGTAGCTCACGACATTCGCCATCAATACACCCTGGGCTACTATCCTTCGAACTCTGCCAAGGATGGCAGCTTCCGCAGCGTCCACGTAGACGTCATCCCACCCCGCGGCCATGGCAAGCTAGTAGCCCGCACCCGCAACGGCTACTACGCCCCCAACGCCACCAACTCCTCCGCCACCGGCAAGTAACCTTGTCGATTTCGTCCCGGGATTTCTTGAACTTTCTTCGGGTGCCCCACACGCCGTTTTCGCGTGTGGGGTTTTTGACTTTCCTTTCCTCAATCCTCACCAAACAATCCCAAAAAACTCTTCCCCTGCGGAATCTCCCCACCAAAATTCTCCGCAATCGTCTGTCCCATATCCGCCAACGTCTCTCTCGTCCCAATACTCCGCCCGCGCGTATTCGCCGCCGTATACGCCAATATTGGCACATACTCCCGCGAATGATCGGTCGTCTCCCAGCGCGGATCCGGATCGCATCCATGATCCGCGGTAATCATCAACAAATCGCGCGGCCCCAGCAGCTCCAGATATTTCTTCAACCCCTCGTCAAACTCCTCCAACGAATGCGCAAATCCCTCCACATCTTTGCGATGTCCAAACAACATGTCGAAATCCACCAAATTACAAAAAATCAAGCCCTGCTTACGCTCCCGTGTCGCCGCGCTGAGCTTCTCCATCCCATCGGCATTCGATTTCGTCGTGACATAATCATCTACGCCACGCCCGTTATAGATGTCGTGAATTTTGCCGATCCCGAACACCGGTACCTTCCTCTCCTGCAGCACGTCCATCAGCATCGGCTTCGGCGGATCAACTGCGTAATCATGCCGCCGCGACGTTCGTGTGTAATCTCCTTCTGTCCCCGTAAACGGCCGCGCAATCACCCGCCCCACACGATGCTTTCCATCCAGTAATTTCCGCGCGATTTCGCACATCCGGTACAGCTCGGCGATTGGGATGACATCGTCGTGCGCCGCGATCTGAAACACGCTGTCGCCTGAGGTGTACACAATCGGCTTGCCGGTGCGCACATGCTCCGCGCCCAGCTCCTTCAGAATTTCCGTCCCCGAAGCCGGCTTATTTCCCAGCGTGCCGCGGCCAATTTCCACCTCAAACGCACGCATAATTTCCGGAGGGAATCCGTGCTTGTAGACAGGAAACGCCTGCGGCAGCCACACCCCCGCCATCTCCCAGTGCCCAGTGGTTGTATCTTTCCCCGGCGAGTGCGTCGCACCTTTTCCAAAAAACGCGCGAGGTGCCGCCGCCTCTGGCAGATGCGCCAACGGCGCAATATTCCCCAATCCTAACTCCACTAGTGTCGGCACCCGCAGTGCCCGCGATTCCGCAATGTGCCCCAGCGTCGTCCGTCCCACGTCGCCATATTCCGCGGCATCCGGCAGCGGCCCAATCCCCACGCTGTCCAGCACCACCCAAATCACCCGGTCAAATCTCGCCATAGTATGTCTTCCCACCGTCATTCCGAACGGAGTGAGGAATCTCTCTTGGATTGCTACGCTTCCGGAACCTGATCCTTACCCCAGACGCCTCGCCACTCAGCGCACTCTAACACAGGGCCAATTGACCCTGCAGCCCGCAAGCCCTACGATGGCCTGCGCAGCTCAGCGCAGCGCGTCGCTGAACTTTTTTCTCGTTTCCTGCGTATTACCAACTAGAAGGGAGTCCCATGTCGCGAGATGGTCGTGTACGTAGTGGCTCCGTAGTCGGCCCGCTGCTCCTGATCGCCATCGGCACGATCCTTCTGCTGTGGCGCTGGCTGCCCGACTTCAACCCGTGGCCTGTCCTCGGGAAGTATTGGCCGCTCTTTCTCATCCTAGTAGGCGCCGGCATGATCATCGACCGCCTGAACCGCCAGCGCCATCCCGAAGCGCCGCCTATGTTTCCCGTTGGCTCCGCCATTGGCACGATGCTTTTCCTGCTAACTCTGTTCTTTCTCCTGTGGCACAACCATTCCTATCGCGCGCGCGACTGGTCCAGTTCCTTCGCCTCCTCTTCCGCCCGCACTCACGAAACGAAAACCATCGACAAAGCTGGCGCAAAAGCCGTTCATCTCAACCTCGAAATGCCCGCAGGCGAACTGCGCCTCGAAGGTGGCGTGGCCGGCGAGTCGCTGCTCACCGCGGATTTTTCTCATGGCGGAACCTGGTCCACCCCGGAAGTGGAATACGAAGTGAAAGACGGTCGCGGCGATCTCTCCATCACCCAGGAAGGCGGAGGCCGCATCATCGGCAACTCCGACAACGTCTGGAACTTGAAAGTAAGTGACAGCGTTCCCATCGAGCTGAAAATTGATATAGGCGCCGGCAAAGGCGATCTGCGCCTGGCGAAAGTCGACCTCACCCGTCTCGAAGTAAATATTGGCGCAGGCCAGGCGGTCGTCGATCTCACCGGCGAGCGTGCCAAGGATCTTCAAGCGCAAATTCATGGTGGAGTTGGCGAAGCCATCGTGCGCCTGCCCAAAAATATCGGCGTCGTCGCCATCGTTCATGGTGGACTCGGCGCCGTCGATGTCCACGGCCTCAAGACCGACGAAGACGGCCAGTACGTCAACGCCGCCTACGGCAAAGCTCCCAACACCATCCATCTAACTGTCGAAGGCGGCATAGGCCACATCAAACTCGAACAGGAATAAAGCACGCGCGTCTCGGCTGCGAGAATCCGTTACGCCAGGTTTACTGATCGATTTCCGTTTGGCGCCGTGCGATGGCGTGGAGCGAATCCGTCCGATTCTCGTAATATTTCTCGTAATACTGCTGATATTCGCCTGCCCGCAGGTCCTCGGTCCATTTCGTGTTGCTGCGATACCAGTCGATCGTTTCGCGCAGGCCTTCTTCTAACTTGATTTCCGGTTTCCAGCCAAGCTCCTTCGCTGCTTTCTTGGAGTCCAGTGCGCAACGCCGGTCATGCCCTGGGCGATCTTCAACGTGCGTAATCAGGCTTTCTGGCTTACCCAGCAAGCGAAGCACTTTTTGCGCCATCGAAAGATTGTCCACCACGTCGTGTCCGCCGATGTTGTAGACGTCGCCCACCTTCCCTCGTTCCAAAACGCTCAAAATGCCACGACAGTTGTCGCTTACGTGCACCCAGTCTCGCTGCTGGGCTCCGACTCCGTAAATCGGCAGCGCTCGATCTGCAAGCGCGTTCGTGATCATCAGCGGCAGAAACTTTTCCAGGAATTGATACGGTCCATAATTATTCGAAGACCGCGTAATTAGAACGGGCAGCCCGTAGGTCCTCACGTAGGAAAGCGCCAGTAAATCGCCCGCGGCTTTTGAAGCGGAATAGGGACTGCTGGGCCTTAGCGGAAAGCTCTCGTCAGCAAACTTGTCAGCAGCCATATCCCCATACACCTCGTCCGTAGAAACCTGCACGAAGCGCGGCAGCGACAATCTGCGGGCCGCTTCCAACAACACGAAAGTTCCGGTGATATTTGTCTGAATCGCCGGCGATGGCTCATAAATGCTGCGATCCACATGCGACTCGGCCGCAAAGTGCACCACCGCATCGCAACCCCGCATCGCGGATTCCACTGCCTGCGCGTAGCAGATATTACCTTTTATGAATTTGCACCTGCGATCAGCCGCTACGTCTTCAAGGTTGGCCAAATTCCCGGCATAGGTTAACGCATCGAAATTAACTACTTCGTGCTGCTTTTCGTTTCGCACCAGCAGACGAATAAAGTTGGACCCAATAAAACCCGCCCCGCCCGTCACCATGACTCGCATGAGGTCAATGTATCACGCGTCTGCCGGTGGCGGGGCAAGTGCGGTGCTCTCGGCGCGTCATAAAGTGCGAGTTTCCGCCAGGGTTGTAGTTGATTTGACGCGCCGCTGCGTTCCGCGAGACGATTGAGGTTTTGCTGGGAGGTTTCCGTGGAGCTAGGGCTACGCGGTCGCGTCGCAATCGTTGCGGCGGCGAGCAAAGGGCTTGGCCGTGCTGTGGCGGAAGAATTGGCGCGAGAGGGTGTGGAAATCGCTATTTGCGCGCGTACCGCTGCCGACTTGGAAAGAGCGGCGGCACGGATTCAGTCTGCGGGGGGCCGCGAGGTGTTTCACCGCGCAACTGATGTAGGTGATTCCAAGGCGGTTGCGGAGTTCGTGGACGCGGTGGAGCAGCGCTTCGGGCGGATCGATATCTGCATCACCAATACGGGCGGTCCTCCGTCTAAGTTATTTGAGGCCACCACGAATGAGGATTGGCGCACGTGGACTGATCAACTGCTGATGAGCGCCGTTTATTTCGCACAGGCCGTGCTGCCGCGCATGAAGAAAAATGGCTGGGGACGTTTTCTTACCATCACTTCGTATTCCGTGAAGCAGCCTGTAGAGGGACTTTTGCTATCTAACTCTCTGAGGGCCGGTGTGACTGGGTTGGTGCGAACGCTGGCCAATGAATACGGCGCGTTTGGCATCACCGCAAATAATGTGTGCCCTGGCTACACCCGCACCGATCGCCTGGACGATCTTGCCGGCATGATCGCGGCGCGCACCGGCAACAGTACGGATGATGTTTTTGCTGGCTGGAAGAAATTAATTCCGGCGGGCCGGCTGGGAACACCGGAAGAATTTGCGTCGGTGGTGACTTTTCTGGCCTCGGAGCGCGCTAGTTATGTGAATGGAGTTTCGCTGACCATCGATGGTGGAACAACCAGGAGTCTGCTGTAAGCGCGTATGACCAACCAGCGTTGCTTCCATTTGTCGCTGCTCCCCAATCAATACGTGATTCTCAAGCTGGCCGCCGATGCGGAAACTCCGAAGTGGGCGGCGAATGGCGAATTTTTCTCGGTAACGCGGACCAGCGACGAACTTTCGATTGTCACCGCGTTCGCAAATGTTCCCGGGCAAATGAGGATTGAGAGCAAGTGGCGCGTGCTTAAGGTGCACGGGCCGTTCGCGCTCGACGAAGTTGGCGTGCTTGCAGCACTCGCTGCACCGCTGAGTGCGGCAGCAATCAGCATTTTTGTGATTTCCACGTACGATACAGATTATTTACTGATCAATGAACAGCAATGTGATGCAGCGATTTCCGCGTTACAAAACGAGGGGCACCGAGTTACAAGCTGCTAGGCTACGCTCTGAAAAACCAAGAGTTAGAAAGACGAGGAACTATTCGGATGAAGATGAGAGCCCTTGTGCCGCAGGCTAATAGAGCGATGATTTCAAGCGTGCTGGCCACCTTGCTGGCGGCAATGATGTTTGTCTTGGCGTCGCGCGCGGATGAACCGTATGCGCGCAGCAAAGACTATGATCTGCAGCATTCGCGCATCGCGCTGCGCTTCGATTTGGAGCAACGGAAAGTTATCGGCGATGTTACCCACACCTTGGCCATTCTACGAGACAACACCGAGAAAGTTTCGTTTGATTCTTGCGGGCTTCAGATTCAGAACGTCAAGGTCAATCGAGCAAATGCAAAGTTCGAGACGACGGACTGCAAGTTGAATGTGGCGCTCGCTAAGCCCGCGAAGATTGGCGAGAAATTCGATATCGAAATTAAATACGACGGCAAACCGTCTAAAGGGCTGTACTTCATTTTGCCCGACAAAGATTACCCGAATCGTCCGGCGCAGGTATGGACCCAGGGCGAATCGGAAGACACCCGCTATTATTTGCCGACCTATGATTACCCGAATGACCGGCTCACCACGGAGACGATTGTCACCGTGCCGGCGGGTTGGACCACGGTGGCCAATGGCAAGCTTATCGGCGTGGTGGAGGCTGGCGAAGGATTGAAGACGTGGACCTGGCGCGAATCGCAGCCGAGCTCGACCTACCTTATCACTATCGTTGCGGGAGAATTCGCGGAAGCCAAAGACACGTGGAGAAATATTCCGGTCACCTACTACGCGCCCAAAGATCGCGGCGACCGGTTGGCGGTGAATTACGGGCACACGCCGGCGATGATCGATTTGTTCAGCAGCAAACTGGGCGTGGATTATCCCTGGGAGAAATACGCGCAGTCGATGGTGGACGATTTCGTAGCGGGCGGCATGGAAAATTCCAGTGCGACTACCAACACCTCCAGTTCTTTGCGCAATCCGAAGCTGGTGCCCGAATACCCCACGGATGAAGATCCGCTGATCGCGCACGAACTGGGTCACCAGTGGTTCGGCGATCTGGTTACCACCAAGGACTGGGCCAATATCTGGCTGAACGAAGGTTTCGCAACCTTCATGGAATATTTGTGGATCGAATCGCATTTTGGCAAGGATCAGGCGGATTACGAACGCTGGCAGACGGCGCGCGGCTGGTTCGCGATGAAAAATCTGTACGCGAAGCCAATTGTGCGC
>JBAVNY010000045.1:0-11982 GCA_049691535.1 Candidatus Acidiferrum sp. | reverse complement strand
TGGTCGCGGGTGCGCGCGTGTTGCACACAATATTTCAGCGCGAACTCCGCGTCTTCGGGCGCTTGCGTTAGGCGCCCGGTGAAATAGTCCAAGCCCGGAGCGAGCCAGGGATAGTGCTGGCGCATGCGATCCATGCGCAACGCGATTAGCTTGTGCGAAAAAAGTTCGGTAAGCGACGAAGCGACGGCCTCGAGATGCGAGCGCGTGGAAACCAGCTGAACGTAAGCCTGCACGGCGAAACGCGTTGCCGGGAGTATGCCATCGCCGCGAATGGCTTTTTCGCGCGGGAGCCCTGTGGTTTCAACCAGCTTCAGCCACTTCTCGATGCCGCCCGGCTTGGTACCATCACCATCGTGATCGAGAATACGTTTGCGCCAGGCGAGACGGAACGCGGGATCTTCGCTACGCGCCAGGATGGCCGCGTCTTTGATGGGGATGTGTTCCTGATAGTAGTAGCGATTTAAAGCCCACGCCTGCAGTTGGCCGCGAGTGAGTTTGCCGTCGTGCATCAGCAGATGAAACGGATGCTTGTGGTGGTAACGCTCCGCGCCGATTGCCTCGAAACCCGCAATGAATTCGGCTTCGCTGAGCAGCGGTCGTTCGGTGGCAACGATGGTCATAAGTCGATGGTAATGCCATCGTAGGCGATTTCAAATCCGGCATCCAGCACGGCGTGATGCTCGGCGGATTGTTCGTCGAGGATGGGATTGGTGTTGTTGATGTGAATCAGGATTTTGCGTCCCACCGCATCTTTTGGATATTGCTCCAGTAGTCCGCCCGGGCCGGAAAGCGGGAGGTGGCCGATTTCGCGCGCGGAATTATCGCTGCGCCCGGTCTCGCGGAGTTCGTTGTCGCACCAGAACGTTCCGTCGATGAGCACCAGGTCTGCGGAAGCGGCGAGTTTGGTCCACTCGGAAGTGCGGCCGGAAAGGGAAGGAGCGATGAACACTTTTTTCCCTGCGCGTTCAAAGAGGAAGCCGACGCAAGCGTCCTCGGCTGGAGCGTTGCGTCGCAGTTCGTCACTAACGTAGTCGGGATAGTGGCCGCCGAGCGCGATCGTGTTGCAGACAAAGGTGGGCGATTCGCCGGGACTGTCGGAAAGGTGGCAACCCAAACGCCCTTTAGCAGAAAGAGTCTGCCATTGAACGGGCGGATCGGCGCGGTCGAGCACTTTGAAAATACGGTTCTCGTTTTTCAGGATTTTCTGCACGCCCAATGTCGAAAACACAAAGAAGGATTGGAATTCCCGCAGATGCAGCAGGCCCATCACAGAATCCACATCGGCTGAGGGAAGAAAAACGCCGGCGATGGGAGAGTGGCCAGGGCGCTGAGGATCGGGTGCCAGTTCTGGGGAGGTCACAATTTGGGAACGTAGGTCTGGCGAGGCGCCGACCAGGAACCAGTGCTCGCCGTCGGGATTGAAGGTGATTTGCGTTTGGGTGCGCGGGCGAGACTGCAAGGTTCCGGCGCGCAGGCCTGCGCAGTTATGGCAGACACAGTTCCATTGGGGAAAGCCGCCGCCCGCAGCGGAGCCCAGAATTTTGATTTGCATGAAGTCGACCTTGGTAGCTGGGACGCTAGCTTACGGCAAAGTACGTGGTTGGAACAAGTTGCGTAGACACAAAACAGCCCGCCACTAGTCTCGCGGGAGACGAAAGGCGGGCTTTACCGCAAAGACTCGCAAAGACTAGAGTTCAGCGTTGGCGTACGAGCTGACTTCGCAGTTCAGATCGATTTCTTCGTGCTGAGGGGTGGTCCATTCCATGGTGAGCAGCTCCTTGTACGATTTCAAAAAGTAAGATGCCGGGAACTTCGAGAAGGTATCACAGGCGGGGGTAAATGTGAATACCGGTTAGCAAGGTTCGCGCTAGGTGCCGGAAGGGGAAAAGGCGGCTTGTCGATTTGGGAAGTGGGCGCCAGTGGAAGAAGCCAACATCCGACAGGGCGAAGAGCAATCTGGTAGCGGAGAGAAAGTTGGCGTGTTGCCGACTGGCAGCCCGCGCTACTAGGCGAGTTACGGGATGCAAAATTAGCTTTGGAAATGTACCCCAACATATAGATGAGGGCACAATCGAGGAATACCGTTAGTCGTATGAAAAATTGAATTTGGAGTAGAAAATAAATTCCCACACTTTTTACACACTTTATACGGAATTCCCTTGACAAGATTTTGCAAGCGCCTATAGTGGCAAAAAGTGGGGCAGAGTGGGAAGTAGTAGGGGAGAGGAGGTCGGGCTAGACGGTAGTGGGCGAAGTGGGCAACGTGGTCCTCCGACAAACTGGGTCATATGAAATTGAGGGGAAACTATCCGGCGAAGGTCGACGAGAAGGGTCGTCTGAAGATACCGGTGGTGTTTCTTGAGGCGCTGAAGGAATACGGCGATCAATTTTATATCACCAGCCCAACGGGAGATTCGGCTCGCATATACCCCATGAAAGTCTGGAGCGAGATTGAGGACAAGCTAGCAAAGCTGCCCAGTACACACAAGGCAAAACGAAAGTTTTTGATGAGGACGAGCTATTTCGGGCAGTTGGTGGAGTTGGATGCACAGGGGCGAGTGTTGTTGCCGTCGGTGCTGAGGGAAAAGGCGCAAACCAAGGGCGATGTGGCAGTTTTGGGGACGCTGGACTACCTGGAAGTGATCAGCGACGCGCGGGCCGTGGACGAGATGGAGAAGGATCCGTATACGGATGAAGACGCCAAGGAACTGGGCGATCTGGGGATTTAAGTGGCACGCGGTGAAGGGGACGGAGCGGGCTAGGAAAAGAATTTGGGCGCACCACATACGCCGGTACTGTTGGACGAGGTGTTGGAATGGCTGGATCTAAAGCCAGACGGGATTTACGTAGACGCCACGCTGGGAGCCGGGGGGCACTCGGCGGGAATAGCGGCAAGAATGTGGGAGTTGGCCGGTACGGAAAAGCCAACCGGGCGACTGATCAGCCTGGACCGGGACGGACAGGCGCTGCGGATCGCGGAGGCGCGACTGAAAGATTTTGTGAGTTTGGTGAGTTTGGTCCACTCGCCGTTCTCGAAGATTGCGGAGGCCGTGCAAGGGTTGGGGATAGCGAAGGTGGACGGGGTCTTGGCCGACTTGGGAGTTTCGAGCATGCAACTTGACCGTCCGGAACGGGGATTTTCGTTTCGCGAGGCGGGGCCATTGGATATGCGGATGAGCAGCGGGGAAGTAGCCGAGGATGAGCTCACCGCAGACGAAATTGTGAATCGGTGGTCGGAGAAAGACATAGCCGACCTGCTCTACAAGGAAGCGGAAGAGCACGATTCCAGAAGGATCGCCAGGTCGATCGTGAAAGCGCGGCCCATACGGGACACGGCGCACCTGGCAACGGTTGTGGCAGGCGCCCGGAAGCAGTGGGGAAGGCAGAGACTGCATCCCGCAACAAAAACGTTTCTGGCGCTGCGGATAGCGGTGAATCGAGAGATGGAGGAACTCGGGCAGTTTCTTTCCCGGACCCCTGCCACATTAAATTCAGGCGGCCGATGGGTGGTGATGAGTTACCACTCGCGAGAAGACCGGCCGGTGAAGCACGCGTTCCAGGAAGGCGAGCGAGAAGGAACGCTGAGGGTGCTCACCAAACACGTGATCGTGCCCAGCGATGCAGAGCAGGCAGCGAATCCGAGGTCGCGCAGTGCGAAGCTTCGGTGTGCGGAGAAGGTGTGACATGGCGACGGCGTACAAACTGGATGGGATGAGGGGTGAAGAGCTTCCGCAACGTTTTCCCGGCAAGGGCGGGGAAGTGAGTGCGAAAGTTTTGCGTCCGAGCCTGGTAAAGATGAAAGCGCAAGCAGCGGAGCGACGGATTGCTAACGCGGGCAAGCACCGGTCAGAGACGGTGGAATTCTGCACGGTGAAGCGCATCGACAATTCACGGCTGGTGCGGCATGTAGAGCCGGTGAAGATGCGGAATTTGTACAAGACCGTGGTGCTGGGCGGGATTATGGCGATGTTTTGCATGCTGTACATCTACCAACATTTCCGCTGCATCGATTTGAGCTTTCAACTGGAAGATTTGAAGGGAAAACAAGAACAGGCGGCGGCGCTGAATGGGGAGTTGCGGCTGGAAATGTCGGCGCTGCGGGATCCGCACCGGATCGATGTGATTGCCCAGCATGAGCTGGGGTTGAAACGGCCAGAGCCAACGCAAGTGAGGGAATATGCGGGTTTTGACGGGTCGCAAGTGGCTGCGGCGCAGTTTGTAAAGACGAACCGAGTGCCTTGAGTTTGCACGTGCCAAGACGCACGGATCGAAGAGAGATTCATCGCGCAAAATACGCGCGATGGCGCAGAGTTCCTCACTTCGTTCGGAATGACGGGCCGTGGGATTTGAGGTCGGAATGGCGGTAGTCTCAAAAGTTTACGTTCGTAAGTTTTTAGCAGCGCTGACGGCCAGGAAGCCATGGAGCAACAAAAAGTCCACGTCCGTTTATTGATCCTTGCTGGCGTGGCTTTGTTCTGGATGACGGCGGTTTTTGGAAGACTCACCTACCTGCAACTTTTCCGGCACAGCGACTACATGATGCGAGCGGCGCGCCAGCAGCGTCGCACCATCGAAATCACTCCAAAGCGCGGAGCAATTTACGACCGGAACATGCATCCACTGGCGATGAGTGTGCCGGTGCAATCGGCGTTTGCGGTGCCGGCAGAAATTAAAGATACAGGGATGGCGACGCGGCTGCTTGGGGGCGTGTTGGGTATGCCACAGGAAGTGCTCCGCGAGAAACTGGAAGGCAGCGGGTCGTTTGTGTGGATCCAAAGAAAACTTCCGCCGGAAAAAGTGGAGGCAATCCAGTCGCTGAACTTGAAGGGAATCTATTTTCAGGAAGAGTACAAGCGGTATTACCCGAAGCGGGACATGGCCGCGCACGTACTGGGATTTGTGGACGTTGATGAGAAGGGATTGGGAGGAGTCGAGCACCAATACGACGAGGCGATTCGCGGCAAAGCGGAAAAAATTATTGTGATGGCGGACGCAAGGCAACGCTGGTTTGACGGCGGAGAAGCACAACGGGACCGCGGGGCCAGCGTGATTTTGACGCTGGACGAAAAGATTCAGTACATCGCGGAACGGGAATTGGCGGCGGCGATTGAGACGAGTCATGCGGCGGCAGGTTCGGTGATTGTGCAGGATCCGAACTCGGGGGCCATTTTGGCGTTGGCAAATTGGCCAAAATACAATCCGAATGCGGCGACGGACGCGCCGGCCGAGTCGAGAATGGACAGAGCAGTGAGCGCGATCTATGAACCGGGATCGACGTTCAAGCTGGTGACTCTGGCGGCGGCCTTCGACCAGAACGAGATCAGACCCGAAGAAGTTTTTAACTGCGAGAACGGTTCGGTGGTGGTCGCGGGCCACCTGATACACGACCACAAAAAGTACGGGATGTTGACCGTGGCGGACATACTGGCGAACTCGAGCGATGTGGGAGCGATCAAGATTGCGCTGCGATTGGGTGAGCCGAAATTTTATGACTACATCCGAGCCTTCGGATTTGGAAATCCCACGGGAGTGGATTTGCCGGGGGAGAGCCGCGGATTGCTGCGCAGACTGGAGCATTGGGGAGGATATTCGATCGCGTCGGTCTCGATGGGGCAGGAAGTGGGCGTAACGCCATTGCAGATGGTGAATGCCGTGTCATCGATCGCGAATGGTGGATTGGCGTACAAGCCGCATGTGGTCCAGGAAATGCGCCGCGGTGAGCAAGTGTTGCCGACGGAAGGGCCAGCTGCGGGCGGCAGCAGCACGGAACCAAGGCGCGTAATACGCCCGGAAACCGCGGCGACGCTGCGACGATTGATGGAAGGCGTGATTTTGAAGGGCACGGGTAAGAAGGCACGGCTGGATGGATGGACGGCCGCGGGTAAGACGGGGACGGCACAGAAGATTGATCCGGCCACAGGACGCTATTCGGCGCACAACGTGATTGCGTCGTTCACGGGATTTGCGCCGATCAACGATCCGAGTGTGACGATTCTGGTTTCGTTGGATTCGCCGGGTGGATGGCCGCATGACGGAGGAAGCGTGGCGGCTCCAGTGTTCAAGAGGATCGCGGAGCAGGTGCTTGCGTATCTGGATGTGCCGCGTGATGTGCCATTGAGCCCGCAGTTGGTGCAGACGGCGTATAAGCGTGAGGCCGAGAGCGACGACAGTGCGTCGCTTGAAGATTTCACTCCGGTAGATTATTCGGCGCAAACGGAGCCTCAGGAGGATGCGCCGAAGGCAGAATTGCCGAAACCGCCGGAGCAAAAGATTGCCGCAGTAACCATGGCCGTGGATGAAGGAGGGGACATTCCGGTCCCGGATTTTGCGGGAAAGACGATGCGGGAAGTAACGGAGACGTGCCTGCGGCTGGGATTGAACCCGGTGGTGCTTGGCAGCGGTCTTGCAACACAACAATCGCCGGCAGCGGAGGTCAAAGTACGCCGCGGCGCAAAGATCACCGTGCAGTTTGGCGGCAGCGCCGTGCGAGCGGGCAAAGCACGGTAGAAAATGGGCTTAGGAAGCGAATGACTAAGGGACCGAGTACCACGGAAGAAACCGAAAGAATTTTGGAAAAACGGGGCGAAGACGAGCGTCAACAGACTGTGGCCACCGAGAGACAGGCATTGGGGCTAACCCTGCGCACTCTTCTGGAAGGGGTGGAGGTGCGCTCGGAGGCGTATGCGGGAGAAGTGAAAATCCGGCAAGTGGCCTGCGACTCGCGGAAGGTAGAGCGGGGGGCGTTGTTTGTTGCGATCGAAGGTGTGGCTGCCGACGGGAACAAGTTCGCAAAAGATGCCGTGGAGTGCGGAGCGGTCGCCATTGCGAGCGCTAGCGGCAGGCCTGCGGATTGGCCCAGCAACGTGGCGTGGGTGCAAGTGAAGGAGCCGCGCAAGGCGCTGGCGATTACGGCAGCGAACTTTTTTGGGCGGCCCGCACTGGCGCTACGGCTGGTGGGCGTAACTGGAACGAACGGGAAGACCACCACGACTTCGCTGATCGATTCGATTGTACGAGCGAGCGGAGCGAAGACGGGATTGTTTGGGACGATTGGCTATCGCACGCCGCGCGGAGAATATCCTGCACCAAACACTACGCCGGAATCTGTGGAACTGCAGAGCTTCTTTGCGGAGATTCGCGACGCGCAGGGCAAGTATGCGGTGATGGAAGCAAGTTCCCATGCGCTGGCGCTGGACCGTTTGTGGGGCTGCCACTTTGCGGCGGCGGTGTTTACGAATCTGACGCGCGATCACATCGATTTTCACAAAACGTTTGAAAGCTATTTCGCGGCGAAGAAGCACTTGTTCGAAGGAACGGGAGCGGGCGCGCCGGATGTGTCGGTGGTGAATACCGACGATGAGTGGGGCAAGAAGCTGGCAAAGCTTAGCAAAAAGACGCTGACGTATGGGCTGACGAATGGCTCGGATCTGAACGTGAAAAAGTTTCAGTTGAGCTTTAAAGGACTGGATTTTACGGCGCAGACGCCCAATGGAAAAATTCAGGCGCAGTCGCATCTGGTGGGGCGCATCAACGTGTACAACATTCTGGCGGCGATTGGCGCGGGGATCGGGTTGGGGATTTCGAACGAAGTGATCGAGGCGGGCATACGGAATTTGGAGGCGGTGGCGGGGCGCTTTCAACGAATTGATCAGGGACAACCGTTTCTGGTGGTGGTGGACTACGCGCACACCGATGATGCGCTAGAAAATTTAATTCGCACCGCGCGGGAATTAAATCCCAAGGGGCGGATCATTACGCTGTTTGGCTGCGGCGGATCGCGCGACCGGACCAAGCGGCCAATTATGGGCGAGACGTCGGGCCGGCTGAGCGATCTCTCAATTTTGACCAGCGACAATCCGCGGCAAGAAGATCCGTTGAAAATTATCAGCGACATTGTGGTGGGTACGCAGAAGTCTGGCGGGAAGTACGTGATTGAAGCGGATCGCGCGAAGGCGATTCAACTAGCGATTACCGAAGCGGGCGCAGGCGATATGGTGCTGCTGGCCGGGAAAGGCCACGAGGATTATCAAATTTTTGCCGACCACACAATTCATTTTGATGACCGCGAGATTGCGCGGAAGGTGTTGCGCGATCAGGGTTACGGAGAACCGTCAGGCGGAGGACCAGGGTTTGGCACGTAACGCGCTCTCGTTTGCAGAGAAGAGACGAGGGCTGGCGGGCCAGAATGTGACTCGCGAATAAGGAGGAGCCCTCAACCGGTGAGAACACAGAACGCAGGGTGGTTGGAACGAGGCGGAGAGTTCGCGAGGGACGAGAAGAAAGCCAACGTATTGAGGCAACTATGCGGTGGACGCTTACACAAGTGGCTGACGCGGTGGCGGGCAAGAAGGGGAGCGGACTTGACGCCCTGGCCCGGGTGGCCGGCGTCTCGATTGATTCTCGCACAGTACGTGCCGGAGAACTGTTCGTGGCGATACACGGGCCGAGTCACGACGGACACGATTACGTGGCTGATGTTTTGGAGAAGGGCGCCGCAGCGGCTGTGGTGGCCGGGCCGCTCGTATCGCGCTATCCAGGGTGGATTCAGGACCGGTGCATCACCGTTGCCGATACGCTCACAGCACTGCACGACCTGGCGCGAGCCGTACGCAAAGCATGGGGGCGGAAAATATGCGGGATCACGGGGTCCGTCGGGAAAACCACTACCAAAGAGATCCTGGCGGCATTGCTGGGCACGAAGCTGCGGGTCCTGAAAACCGAAGGAAATTTTAATAACGAGTATGGGTTGCCGTTGACGCTGTTTCGACTGGAAGAAACGGATGAGGCGGCAGTGCTCGAGATGGGCATGTCGTTTCCTGGGGAGTTGCGGCGACTGGCGGCAATTGCGTTGCCGGATGTTGCGATTGAATTGCGGGTGACACCGGCGCACTTGCTGAATTTTTCTTCGGTGGAGGAAATTGCGCTGGCGAAGCGGGAGCTGGTGGAAGCATTGAATGGCGCGAATTCGCTGGCGGTGTTGAATGCAGATGATGCGCGGGTGGTGGCGATGGCTCGATTCGCGCCGGGACGAGTGATTTATTACGGCGTGGAAAAGGATGCGGAGTACAAGGCGGAAGAGATTGAGGATCGCGGGGCGCTGGGTTCGGCGTTCACGCTGGTGCATAAGGGGAAGCGGTCGCGGATTGAGATGTCGTTGCCGGGGCGACACGTGGTGCTGAATGCGGTGGCAGCGATTGCGGCGGCGAGTGAGTGGGGGATTGGCGTGGCGGAGGCGCAGAGTGTGTTTCCGACTTTGCGGACGCCATCGATGCGCGGGGAACTGATTCGGTTCACGAATGGATTTGCGCTGATCAATGATTCTTACAATTCGAGCCCGGCGGCCTTGCAGGCAATGACCAGTTTGCTGGCGGCGACTCCTGGATTTCGTCGTCGGATTCTGGCGGCGGGAGAGATGCGGGAGTTGGGGCCGAGTGCGGCGGCGCTGCATCGCGAAGGTGGAGAGTTTGCGGGGAAGACCCGGAAGATTGATTTTGTGATTGGCGTGCAGGGGGATGCGCAGCAGGTGGTGGAAGGCGCGGTGAGTGCGGGTGTGGCGAAAAGCGCGACGAAGTTTTTTCAGACGCCGCAAGAGGCGGCACAGTTTTTGGTGGAGTTCGTAAAGCCGGGCGACTTGCTGCTGGTAAAAGGTTCGCGCAGCGTGAAGATGGAACGAATTGTGGAGGCGCTGCTGGGGCGATTCGCGCCGGAAGATGCGCGGGCGAATGCGGGAGTGGAACACTAGATGCTCTACTACCTGCTGTACCACGTACTGCAGAAATATTTCAGCCCGCTGAATGTGTTTCGCTACATCACGGTGCGCACGGTGTATGCGAGCTTGACGGCGATGTTTCTGACATTGGTGTTCGGACCATGGCTGATACGCAAGCTGCGCGAATTGCAGATTGGGCAATACATTCGCGAAGAAGGGCCGCAGGAGCACAAGAAAAAAGCGGGCACGCCGACGATGGGTGGCGTGTTGATTGTGCTGTCGACGGCAGTGCCGACGCTGCTGTGGGCGGACCTGTCGAATCCGTTTGTGTTGCTGGCGTTATTTGCGCTGCTGGGATTTGCAGCGATTGGATTTGTGGACGATTACGCGAAGGTGGCGAAACGGCAGAATTTGGGATTGACTGGGAAGCGGAAGCTGACGCTGCAGATGTTGATCAGCGTGTTTGTGGGAATTGTGTTGCTGGTGCTGTCGACGTACAGCGCGTATTCGACGCAACTGGTGCTGCCATTTTTGAAGCGGCTGCGCCCGGATCTGGTGATTCATTCGCTGTTGAACGCGGGACATTTGTGGCCGCTGGCGTTTGTGCCGTTTCTGGTGTTTGTGGCGCTGGTGATTACCGGAAGTTCGAACGCAGTGAATTTGACGGACGGGTTGGACGGGTTGGCGATCGGCTGCACGGTGATTGCGGCGGGGGCGCTGACGGTGCTGACGTATGTGAGCAGCAATTTTCGCTGGGCGAATTATCTGGAGATTCAGTATATCCCGCGGGTCGGAGAGTTGACGGTATTTTGCGGGGCGCTGGTGGGCGCTTCGCTGGGATTTCTTTGGTACAACGCGCATCCGGCAGAAGTGTTTATGGGGGATGTGGGGTCGCTGGCGTTGGGCGGGGCGCTAGGAACGATTGCGGTGATTATCAAGCAGGAAGTGTTGCTGGTGTTTGTAGGCGGAATTTTTGTGGTGGAGGCGATGTCGGTGATTTTGCAGGTGGGGTCGTTCAAGTTGCGCGGGAAGCGGATATTTCGGATGGCGCCGATTCATCATCACTTTGAGTTGTTGGGATGGAGCGAGAGCAAAGTGATTGTGCGGTTCTGGATTGTGGCGCTGGTGTTTGCGTTGTTTGCGCTGACGACGTTGAAGTTGAGGTAGGGCGAAGTAAGGAAGTTGAGTTGGAAAATGCCGGGATCGATTGAATTGCGGAAGAAGCGCGTGCTGGTGGTGGGACTGGCACGAACGGGAGTGGCGACGGCATTATTTTGCGCGGGACACAACGCGGTGGTGACGGCGACGGAAACGCGGCTGGAAAGCGAATTGGGAGAAGCGCCGGCGCGATTGCGCGAAGCGGGTGTGACGTTGGAGTTGGGCGGGCACACGGAGAAAACATTTTTGGCTCAGGATTTGATAATCCCCAGTCCGGGAGTGCCGGCGGACGATGCGTTTCTGGTGCTGGCGCGGGCCAAGGGAATAACGGTGTGGAGCGAAATTGAGCTGGCGTACCGGTTCATGGAAGGGAAGCTGATTGGAATCACGGGGTCGAACGGGAAGACGACGACCACCACGCTGGTGCACCACATTTTGAAAGAAGCGGGAGTGGACGCGATTCTGGCGGGGAATGTGGGAACGCCGCTGATTTCATGTGTGGAGGCGATGAACGGAGGAACAGTCACTGTCGCGGAGTTGAGCAGCTTTCAACTGGAGTTGACGGACACGTTCCGGCCGGACATTGCAGTACTGCTGAATCTTACGCCGGACCACCTGGACCGGCACAAGACCATGGAGGCTTATGCGGGGGCGAAGGCACGAATTTTCGAAAAGCAGACGGAACTGGACGCGGCCGTGTTGAACCAGGACAATGCAGCAACGGTAAAATGCGCGCCGAAGAAGTCGCAGCTCTTCTGGTTCAGCCGGAAACAATCGGTGAAACAGGGAGCGTGCTTGCGCGGCGCCGACATTGTGGTCATGCATCACGGCAAAGAAGACGTGGTGATGAAGGCCAGCGAGATTCCGTTGCCGGGCGCGCACAACCTGGAAAATGTTTTGGCGGCAGTTACGGTGACGCGACTGGCGGGAACGGATCCGGAAAGTATCGCGCGAGGCGTGCGGAGCTTTGCGGGGGTCGAGCACCGGCTGGAATTTGTTACGGAAATTGGCGGCGTGCGTTACTACAACGACTCGAAAGCAACGAACGTCGACGCCACGTTGAAAGCTCTAGACGCGTTTCCAGGAAGAATTCTGGTCATCCTGGGTGGAAAAGA
>JBAVNY010000044.1:0-13658 GCA_049691535.1 Candidatus Acidiferrum sp. | reverse complement strand
CATCTGTTATCCCTGTTAGTTTTAACAAGACCTCGCCCGCCGGAAAAGTGTCTTATGGAGATGGGCAGAACTCTGCAAAACAAGGTATCGCGGATGGGTTAAATGCTCAGAAGGAGAATCCACCATGCAAATATCCAGATTGATGCTATCCGGACTCACAGTCGTCGCTCTGCTGCTTTCTATGGCCGCGACTCGTGCAACTGCGCAAAGCGATAAGCTCGTCGGCACTTGGAAAGTGACGCTAGAGGCGAATTCCGATGCGGGAGCAGCCGCCCAAGGGGGAGATAGTGTCACGGAGATACTGACGATTTCGCAGGAGGGTGGCAAATACAAAGTTATCCATAAGAGCCACCGAGGCAACCAGACTTGTGACGCGACCGTTGACGCAAACAATATCTCCTGGACCGAACAACGCAAAACCCACAGTGGCGAGACCGTGAAGGTCAACTACAATGCCACCCTCAACGGCGATACCCTCAATGGCGGCTACAAAGGCGGCCCGTATGAGCGCGGTTTCAACGCCAAGCGCTCGCGGTGAGTCGCCGAAACGTGCAAGTGTAACAGCATCAAGATTGGGCTGTTCGGTTTGCGCTATCAACGTTGAAAAAAAAGACACCGCGACTCGGCTTAGAAACTTTTGAGCACGGATAGCTATTTCGGGCGTAGAATGCTCTCCGTTTCGATTTTGAAGTTGAGCTGATATGCTCGAAGACAAATTACGCCACCACTTTGACTTCTATCTGGGCAAAACCGAGATCGCGATCTACTCGGTTCTGGCAGTGTTGTTGGCGTTCACCGCCTTTGTAGCCATCGCAACCGCTGTCCAAATACTGTGGGCCGGGCTGAGTCATTGGACGGTTGCAGCCCAGACTCTGAAGGTATTGGACCAACTGCTCATTGTGCTGATGTTGGTAGAGATTCTGCACACCGTGCGCATCTCGATTCGCTCGCAGGTTCTGGTAACAGAACCTTTTCTAGTGGTCGGACTGATTGCCTCAATTCGCCGGATCCTGGTGATTACACTGGAAGCATCCACGCTCACCAAAGAAGGTGCATGGGCGACCGAAGGCTCGAGCGCGATTTTTCGCTCTTCGATGATTGAGCTTGGTTTGTTGGGTCTGATGGTTCTGGTGCTGGTAATTTCCATTGCGCTTTTGCGCCGCTATGCTCCCGAAGCGAAAGGTCCGGTCGAACTCTGACGCGAGTTAGCGGACAGGTGCTGACTTGTGACTCAGAAAGATAGTGTGACGGGGACCGCCCTTTTTCAGGCGACCACGAGGGCGGTGCACTTGCACGTCGAAGCTGGCATCGCGCAATCGCTGCTGGAATTTTCGATCATGGTGGGCCGACCAGACCGCCAGGACGCCGTCGGTCTTGAGAGCCGCGTGGGCAGCGGCGATTCCACGATGGTCATAGAGTGCGGCGTTGTCTGACGCGGTAAATGCGCTGGGGCCGTTGTCGACGTCGAGTAGCACGGCATCGAAATGGTCGCGCCGTGAATTAAGTGTGGCGAAGACATCCTCGGTTACGACCTGGACGCGCTTGTCGCGCAGAGGGTGCTTCGCCAACGGCCCGAGCGGCCCACGATTCCACTCCACCACCGCGGGAAGCAGCTCGGCGACGATCACCGTGGCATGTTGCGGAAGAAGGTCGAGCGTTGCGCGCAGCGTGAATCCCATTCCAAGACCGCCAATAAGGACGCAGGGCTGCTGCAACGTCCGCACTCGCTGGCAGGTGAACGTGGCCAAGGCATCCTCTGAGCCGTGCATGCGGCTGGACATGAGGATCGCGCCGTCGACAAGTATGATGAACTCATCGTCGCGACGAACCAGCTTGATGACCGTGCCTTCTGGAGAAAGCGCCTGGGCGAGCAACTCGAAAGGCTTCACGAGTGTGATGTTACAGGAGTGAAAAACTTAATAAAAATGCGAACTGCCGGTGACCGATTCGGATATCGATGAAGGACGCACCCTGGCGACGACCCGATCCAGAATGGCGGGCGCGGTGTTAGAATTCTAATTCGGCAATTAGCTTCAAGAGGCGAAGAAGTGTTTTGTGTTCTTCAGGGGTTAGTTCTTTGCGGAGTTTATCGTCAGCGGCTATTCTCGCGTTGATCAGGCGTTTTCTGTATTTGTGGCCTTTTGGCGTCAGCGTAACGAGAATTGCTCTGCCTGATTTTGCTTTTCTTTCGGACACAAGGCGTTCCTGAACCATTGATTTGATGGCTCGATGCACGACGGTGCGGTCGAAACCGAGAAGTGTGGCGACCTGATTCTGATTCAGTGCGACACCGCCCCGCAGTGTGGATAGGATGAAGCCACGAGTCGCAGAGCAGCGAGTTTTTCGTTCAAGTCTCTTCCCGACGGAAAAATAGGCTGCAGCGATATGGGCAAGTACCGAATCCTTGAGGATGTCTTGAGGAATATCCTTTTTTGGAACGATGATCATAGGACGGTTACCGTGGCATCGAGAGATCGCCGCCACTGAGGCGGTTCTGCATAAACAGGCGATTTCTTCCCGATCGCAATCACCATCACAATTTCATGATGCCGGGTTGACAGCCCGAGAAATCTGGAGAGTCTGCGGCCATCAAATCCTTCCATGGGGCAGGTGTTGAGTCCCAGCGCTTCGGCGGCAATCATCAGATTCTCACAGGCCAATGATGTACTCTTGGTCGCCCACTTTAATATGTCCTGTCGAAAGACGGGTGGCATCCCGATTGTCTTCCACAAATTCAGCAGTCGAAAAATCGTCCACTTGACCGCGCCAAAAATGCCGAACGGTCCTGGCATGAACAGGATCCGGCCGATTTTCGCCGTCCGCTCGTAGTCTCGGACTTTGGCGTGGCTGAAGCCTGTCCTGCGCATCCACTCCGACTGCGCCTGCGAAGTCGCTGCCAGCGACCCGATATCCGCTACCGCAACCACCAGCGCCGACGCCGTTGCGGCAGGCATCTGTCCCATGCAGAGTTCCGCCGCGATTGCCTTTCTCGACGGTGATTGCACCCAAAAGAACCGGTACGGTTGCAGATTGAAACTGGAGGGAGCATGGCGGGCCGCATCGAGAATTTGTTCACGCAGACCCTGTGGAATTTCGATCGGCTCAAAAGCCTTAACTGCTCGCCTCTGGATGAGTGCTTCCAGGATATCGCTCATGGGTTGCCTCCTATGTTGCTATTACAACATAGAAGTGTTGCAAGCGCAACATCGGTATGCCTCGGTACCCAGAAAACGATTCGGGGACAGCCGGCTTGTAGGAAGTGATGGTGATTGCTGCGGGTTGAACGAATCACTATGCCTGAATGATGTCCAGGACTTGAGGCTAGCTTGCAAGAGTTGTCGCTCATTTGTTCTGTGAACCAGTATAATTCCGCTCACGATGGCACTCTCCGCTGGCACTAAATTAGGACCTTACGAAATCATCGGCGCTCTCGGAACGGGCGGCATGGGAGAGGTCTATAGGGCGAGGGATACAAGGCTCGGGCGCGACGTGGCGATTAAAGTGTTGCCGAAAGAGATGTCGGCGGACGCGGTGAGGAGGCAGCGGTTCGAGCGGGAAGCGAAAACGATCTCCGGGCTGAATCACCCGAATATTTGTACCTTGCACGATGTAGGTAGCCAAGACGGCGTGGACTATTTGGTGATGGAGTGTCTGGAGGGGGAGACGCTGGCAAAGCGACTGGAAAAAGGGCCGCTGCCGCTGGAGCAGGTTTTGAAATATGGGGCGCAGATCGCGGATGGATTGGATACGGCGCACCGAAGCGGGGTGGTGCATCGGGATTTGAAGCCAGGCAATGTGATGCTGACGCCGAGCGGAGCGAAGTTGCTGGACTTTGGATTGGCGAAGCCGACGATGGACGCGGTGAGTCTGGTGACCATGGCGACGATGGCTCCCACGCAGTCACCAGTGACTCAGGAAGGAATGATTGTAGGAACGTTTCAATACATGTCGCCGGAACAAGTGGAAGGCAAAGAGGTGGACGGGCGGTCGGACATTTTCTCGCTGGGAGCGGTACTGTACGAGATGCTGACGGGGAAGAGGGCTTTTGAGGGTAAGAGTCAGCTGAGCGTGGCTAGCGCGATATTGGAGAGAGAGCCGGAGCCGATAAGCACGGTGAAACCAACGACGCCAGCGTCGCTGGACCGGACGATACGGAAGTGTCTGGCGAAAAATCCAGATGAACGGTGGCAGAGCGCGAGCGATCTGGCGACGCAGTTGGATTGGCTGGCGGAAGAGAGTGGTGTGGGAAAGGCGGCACGACCGGAGGAGCGGAAGCGGGCGGGTCGGTGGACGTGGATGGGATGGGCGGTGAGCGCGGGTTTGTTGGTGCTGGCCGCTGCAGGGTTGGTGTGGTGGACAAGAGCGAAAGAGCCGAAGCGGACGACTTTTTACGCGAGCCCGTTTCACATGGGAGTAAATGATTTAATGCTGTCGCCGGACGGGAAGACGGTGGCGATGGTGGCGTATTCCGACCAAGGGAATAAGTATTTAATCTGGACGTACCGGCTGGGAGACGCGGGGCCAAATGTTGTGGAAGGAACAGAAGGAGGGATGCATCCTTTCTGGTCGCCGGATGGAAGGACCATCGCTTTTTTCGCACAAGGGAAATTGAAGAGAGTGGACGTGGCGACGAAATCGGTGCAGGTGATCTGCGATGCGCCGAATGGGCGCGGCGGGTCTTGGAATAAGGAGGGAGTGATTCTGTTCACGCCGGATGTATTCCTGGGAATTTACCGGGTGGTGGCATCGGGGGGAACTGTGACGCAAGAGACGACGCTGGATGAGACGAGAGCGGAATCAAGTCACCGCTGGCCTATCTTCCTGCCGGATGGGAAGCATTATATCTACCTATCCGCAAATTTTGCGGGGCAGTTCGACAAGAACGCATTGTTCCTGGGAGAACTGGGATCGAAGGAACGGCGCTTGCTGGCGCCGGCAAGTTCGAATGCAGCGTATGCCGAGCCTGGGTACCTGATTTACGCGCGGGATAACACGCTGGTGGCGCAGGCGTTCAACCCCAATTCACTGGTGATCCGCGGCGATCCGCATCCGTTACTGAAGGAGATTTACTACCTGCCAGTAGTGGACCTGGCGCTGTTTGACGTGGCGAAAGATGGAACGTTGGTGGCGCAGACAGGAATGGCGCTGGCGATCTCGCGATTGACGTGGTTCGACAGGAAAGGGAAAACGCTGGGGAATTTGGGGGGAGCGGGGAGTTACGGAAATCCAACCTTGTCGCCGGACGGGCAGAAAGTGGCGTTCGACCAGAGAGATGGGCGGGCAATTGGTATCTGGGTGCAGGATTTGAAGACGGAAACGCTATCGCGCTTGACGTTGCACCCATCGCTCAATCAGGTGCCGGTGTGGAGTCCCGATGGCAAAAAGATTGTGTTCACGTCGAATCGGCTGTTGATTAACAAGATGTACGAGAAAAACGCGGATGGGTCGGGGGCGGAGGAACAGATTTCGGACATGCAAGCAGGAAGAATGTTGAATCCGTGGGACTGGTCGCGGGACGGGAAGTATCTTCTGCTGAGGAATGAGCGAGAGCTTTGGTATTACTCGTTGAAGGAAGGTAAGAGCAGGGAGTACATCAAAGGGCCGGGCGTGCTGCGGAACGCGCAATTTTCACCGGACGGAAAGTTTGTGGCATACGCCAGCAATGAAACAGGGGATTGGGAAGTGTACGTATCGCCGTTTCCGGAAGCGAGTAGCAAATGGATGGTGTCCCAGGGAGGAGGAGCGGAGCCGCGGTGGCGAGCGGACGGGAAGGAATTGTTTTATGTGTCGCCGGAAGGGAAATTGATGGCGGCCGGGGTAAAGCTGGGAACCAGTTTTGAATCGATGACGCCTGTGGCGCTGTTCCAGACGAGAAGAAGGCAGGAGATTTCTTCACAGGACGTATTTAGCTATACGGTGAGCCAAGACGGAAGCAAGTTTTTGTTTAACACATTGCTGGAGCAGCGTGAGGCGCCGCCGCTGTCGATTGTGTTGAATTGGGAAGCGGAGATGGAAAATTAATGAGCCTGGCGAAGGTTGGAGGGGGATTCGGGCTTTTGGGCTACGAAGAGACCGTAGACGAAATTGCCTGAGGAGAAGCCGGCGCGCATGGCGTGGAAGGCTTTGAGGAAGGCGACGAATTCGGAGCCCATTTTGACGGCGAGGGACCAGAAAGATTTGTCTTTGATGATGTCGAGGGCCAGGTCCCAGCTTTTCGCGCAATGGGAGTTTAGATCTTCACGGTGGACGATTTGCAGGCCACTGGCGACCAGGAAGTCGCGATAGGAATCCATTCCGCGAAGTTCGACCATCATGCCTTTTTCGATAGGCTCGATGAATTTCTTTTTTTCCGCGGGCGAAAGATTTTCTTTCCGGAACCAATCGGTGAGCGCGAAGCAGCCGCTCGGCTTAAGAAGCTTGACCGCGGACGCGAAGAATTTCTGCGGATCGTGATAATGAGAAATGGATTCGACCGACCAGAGAAAATCAAACGGCTCATCGAAGCGCATATCCTCGGCGTCCATCAGTAAAAATTTCGAGTCCAGATTCATCTTAGCGGCGGACTGCTGGGCCATTTGCACTTGCACGGGAGAAATAGTGATGCCGGTGGTGCGGGCACCGTACTTTTGGGCGAGATAGAGACTGGTGCCGCCAAAGCCGCAACCGATATCGAGGATACGCGAACCGGTTTTTATGTTGGCCAGTTGCGCGAGGTGCTCGATGAGCTGGATCTGCGCGGTTTCTTTGGACTCATCGCCACGTATCCAGTAGCCATGATGTATATGTTCGCCCCACAGGGATTGGTAGTAGGGGCTGATGGCGTCGTAGTGTTCGACAATTTTGTGCTTTTCATTGACGCGAGCGATGTTCATCGAGCGTTGCGCATGGCTTTCGAATTTGGATTTTTGAGCAGGAGCCTATTCTACATTGACAGTGGAGGTTGTCCAGTGCCGGGTGGGTGTTGGGCGCAGCGCAGCTAGGACTTCACCGGTACGACACTGTGTTTTCCAGGCGAAAAGTTCGGGAGGCTGGAACTTTGCGCTCCTTGAGCATAGAATTTCTGTGGCTAGCACAGCGAACGGAGTCTGTCGATAATTATAGATATGGGCATTGAACTAGCAGGCAAATTAAGTGCGGAAAATTTGAACGGCGTGCAAAACGACGCGGGTTCGAAGAGCTATTGGCCTGCCTGGCCTGCCGCGATAGGTAGATCGCTGGTTCGGACAGCAGCAGTAATCTGGGCGTTGGCAAGTATTGTTGCGGTATCATTCGTGGCGGCGATTTCGTTCGGATGCTATGGCGTGGCCGTGGTGCTGGGGAAGATTCGTCCGTTACGCGAGGGGTATCAATTTCTGTCGCGGGCGTATGACCGGTTTATTGAGCGGCTGGGGCGAGAAGTTCTGCGGGACGTTCGAGACACGCCAGCGTTGCGAATCATGGTCTCGCTGACGCTTACCGCTGTGCCGATTTTTGTAATTCAAGTGGTCTTAGGAAAACCGCACCTGCTGTTGGCGGTGGCTTTCTATCTTTCGCTGTATGGCCTGAAGGCGCAACGGTCGGTGAGGATGTTCAGCGCGAAACACCTGGAAGCGCATCGGCCCAACGGGTACTTCTCGGATAAATACGTGAAGGTGTTTGGGCGCTACGTGGAATTTTTTCTCGGATATTTGTATGGAGACCTGCCCGAGTTGGGTCGCACCGTTCATGTGCGTTTGCACCATAAAGAGAACGGCGGCTTCGACGATAACGCGTCGTCGCTTCGCTACGATCGCACCAGTCCGCTGCATTTCCTTTGGTATCTGGCGGACAACACCTGGACGGCGCTGGGATTCGCGCCCTACGCCTACTTCAGGGCGAGAGGCGATGAAAAAAACCGGAAGCGAATGGCATGGGGGATGGCGCGGTACTTCATTTATTTTGGCGCGGTGTTTATTTACGACTGGAAAATTGGAATTCTGTTTGTGTTAATTCCGCTGCTGGCGATGAACGCCATTATGGCGATCACGTCGTGGGTGCAGCACGCGTTCTGTGACCGGGAAGATCCCGAAGATTATTTTGTAAATACGGTGACGATCCTGGATCAGGTGAACTTCATGAACGAGGGATACCACCTCTGTCATCATCACCGGTCTGGGCTGCACTGGAGCGAGATGCCGGAACATCTGGAGCGAATTCGCGACAAGATGAGAGAGTCTGGATCGTTGGTGTTCCGCGACCTGGATTTTTTTGACCTGTTTGTGGAGTTGACGCTACTCCGCCGCATGGATGTGCTGGCCGAGAAGCTGGTGCCGTGGGAGCCGATGACTCACGAAGAGCGGCTCGCTTTGCTGGCTGAAAGAACTAAGCCTGTGGCAGCCACTTTCACTTCTGCTTGAGGTGCGCCCCTCAAAATAAGGGGGCAGGGCTTGCGATTATTGGGCTTGCACTACCGGTGGCGGTTGCCACGTCCCTGAACCTGCGGGCAAGATCGACGGTGGTGTTTCCTTTGGCCAGTACAAGCGCATGACCAGATAAATGGGGCCGTTCGGCGCAGGCAGCCAGTTGGACTCCATTGGTTTTCCTGGCGAATCTTTTTGGATGTAGAGAGTGAGCGAGCCATCCGCATTCTTTTTCAAACTCGGCAACATCGGCGAGTTGATCAGATAACGATTGATGGGATTCTTTATCAGCAACTGACTCTTGCCGTCGTACATCGTCACTGACCAAAATGCGTTGACTGGCGGAAACTCCCCGGCAGGAAACGTAATCGTATAGTTGTGCTTGCTTCCATCCAGCGCTTCGCCTTTCCCGTCCGTGCGGGTGTAAGGATACATAGCTTCCTCAGCATTGTTGCCGTACAGCCCACCCTTGGCAGCCCCGGCACGCATCAGCCAATCGGTTTTGAAGAAGCCCTTGTCGCCGAAGAAAGCGCCGACGTTCCAACCGTTAATATTTTTGTTCCCGGAGGTCAGAAATTTATCCACCTTGCTATCGCCGTCTTTCATGCCGAGCAATACGGCGGCCTTGTGTGCTGGCGAGAGGTCTTTGAACTCGAATCTCTTGTCCGGACCGATGCCGATACTGGCTAGTTTTCCTCGGATTTCATTGGTCTCTGGCGTGGATGGCACAAACTGAAGGGCAGCGGCAAGATAGTCAAAGAAGTTCGCTTTGATGCCTTCGGTGCTGGCAGGAAGGAAATCTATTTTCGGAGCAGCGGGCGGCGCAGCTTGTTTCAGGAATACGGAAAGCGGCTCGGCCTTGTAACCAGCTTGAATCTTCTCGACGTTCGGCATGTCTTGAGCATTGATGAGCTGAGTACGAAAAAGAACTAACGCAAACGGCGTGGAGGATGTGAACACTTTCTTAATACGTGTTGGCGTTGCGCCTTTCCAGTCCGGGCCAACGATGAGATAGATTCCTGGAGAAAAGCCTGTGGCGCGGCTGCCGATGTAGCCAAAGTTATAGGTGTTACCGTCGATTAATTGAGCAGAGTAGTAGCGTGGCTTCTGCACCGCTGGTACAGACAATACCAGCGGTTCTGCATGCAAATCTGCCCACAGCATCGAGTAAGGTGTATCGCTGTTGGGCGTGATGACCGCCGTGTCCTCGGGGGTGGCGACGTGGTGCTGGTTATTAATCTGATTGAAAGGCGCCTTGAACTGGCCAGAGTTGGGGTTGACGGCGAACTCATTCATCACGGCGTAATTCATTACGAGTGGCAGCCCATAAATGAAGCCCTGCTCCGCGATGTCTTTGGTCTCAGCGATGCTCGGCACGGGAATGCCATTGATGGCGTCCTGCTTCTCGGCCTGGTTAATGGCGTCGTTTTTGGCGCACCCTGCAGCAAAGAAAAGGCTGAGGGCGCAGGCCGTAGCGGCCCAGAGTAATGTCTTCGGGTTTTTCATTTGTCAGTGCTTTCTCCATTTAACTGAACGTCGAGTCGCCGAGAGCTACTACCCATAGCGGTTTGCCTAGGTTGACCGGACGGCGTTGCGACTTCCATTGTCAGAAATGACAGTACATTTGAGTTGGAGTTATGGGGCGGAGAGATGGGCGGTAGTCTCATCGGCTGCACTAGAATCTTGGGACTCTCGGGTAACAATGGCATGATTGGTGCAGATTTGTTGTAGAAGCCATGGGAGAATGATGTTTCAACAATCTTTATCCCAAAAACAAATTGCTGCGGTTCTCAATCTTGCCGGTCCCGAACGCTATGACCACTTTATCAAGCGCGTCGTAGATGCCCAGTGTACTTGGGGGCTTTGGAATGAAGGATGGGCCATGGGTGTTGACGCAACGGGACGGGCCACCTTCCCGCTATGGCCTGCTAGTGAATATGCCTCCCTCTGTGCACTGGGGATGTGGATTGACTATGAACCCACAGAAATCCCACTTGGTGGCCTCATCAATGAACTGTTGCCAAAACTTCTTAGCGACGGAGTACAGCCAAGTGTCTTTCGCACGCCCGAAGGAGATGCAGTTTTGCCAGCGATTCCGCAGTTACTCGCAGACCTCGAGAACGAAATGTCGCGTTACGAATGACACTTCCCCTATTCCTGTCTGAAGTCATAGCTAAGAGTGCTAGGGCGCGGGGCGCACGGGCTGCAGTTGATTCCAGTTTCCCGAGAGTTGCCCGTTGGGGTTGAAGTTGGGATCATCACTCATGATGTATTCGTTGGAGCCGTTCAACCAGGCGTGATCATATAGGTTGCTCAGTTCCGTAGTCCTTCCCGTCGCGGGATCGCGGAAGGTCTGCACACCGCGGATGTTTTGGTCAAATCCGAACGCGCTGTTTTGCGCACCCCGTTCTGCGTTGGCGGTGACGCCCATGATGGTGTCGGCGACATGCTTTTGAAATTCGGCGACCATGGTGTCAATGGTGGCTTCTTTTTGTGCTTCCGCTTGATAAAGCTTGGCAATGTTCCCGTTGGCATAAGCCTGCCATTTCGGCTCCGGTCGAACGGAACTGATCATCACTTTGAAGAGCTTTTCGTTGGCATCGAGTTGACCTTGCGGCGCCCGCAATGCCATCACGTCGATGGCGTGGCAATCGTAAAATGCACCGCGGCCCTGGCGAAAAATATGTGTCACGACGACCAGCGCCACCCAATCCTCCAGGGTCTTGCCATCTTTTTGGAATTCGACGCGGGCGCGAATGGCGTCGGTTCGAGTGCTGCCGCCGTTGCCCGCATCATCGGGCGGCAGCCCCAATTGCTTGCGGGCCATCTGGTTAAGCTCGGGGAACGGCTCAAGCGAAACAACCGTACTGCCGCTAGGGAACACGCTGAAGACGTTTTGGCGAAAATAATCTTCCGCTTTCATGGGTTTCTTCAGCGGGCAAGGCTTGCCTTGAAGGCCGAGTGCGCGTCGATGGGGATCGGTCAACTTGTGCAACTCTGCTGGATCATCGGTATATTGCCAGCTGTCGTTGGGGGCGCCTTGAAAGGCGATGGACCCGTCCGCACTGGTGGCCTCCCACGACACCGCAAAAAGATCGGAAAAACAACCCTCGGTGGTGTTGCCGGCGACGCTACCTTTGAAGTCCCAGGTGGAAGGAATCAAGAGATCCATCGCGGGTACGGCGACTGTGCCACTGCCCAATGCCGGATCGACGACATTCGCTATGACTTGGACTTGCTTCATGCGCAGGTAGGAGCCGGAGGCAGTGACGCCCGCAGCCACTTTCGGCGCAGCATCGGCATCGTGGGACGACTTTGCGGCGGGAGTGGCCGCGCCGGCGGCGCTCGAGGCGCGGGGCGAGTCGGTGGTGGCTGCCGGGGCAGCAGAAGCCGGAGTCTCGGAAGCAGGCGTTGCAGTTGAAGTGCTGGGCGCAGAATTACTGCTCGGGTTGGCAGGCAGCCCCGCCGCTTGTTTGCAGCGATCGGACAACGAGTCTTTGTGTTCCTTGAGGCAGGCGATGATTCGGCCCCCACCGAGCGGCACTGTGGCGCAGAGCTTCTGTGCATCCTCGGCGCAAGCGGCGCGAATCGCAGCAAGTGACTGCGGATCACCCGCCTGTGCAGATTGCGCCGCTCTAACACTGGAAACAAAGGAAACCGTCAGCGACAACAGCAGGCAAGACGCATTGGCGATTCGTCTCACTTTCATATTCGACCTTTCTTGATTGCCGTACTCGTGAGAATCGCGGGACTTAGAGTTGCGAGCATAGCACGACCAATTCAGCTGTTCGGAGTGAATTGTCGGCAATTCGCAGGGAATTTGGGTGTTTGCGGATGGACCGTCAATCGGGGTGCCGTTCGGGACCGCGCGTTGTTCAGCGGCTGCGGTGAGGTCACTTCGATGAGCACCCGACTGATCGGGCACTTGGACATGGAAGTTTCAAGCCGCGCCGGCAGCGGTGAATCTCCGAGAGCATCTTCCTTTTGCATTAACTAGGCCATCACACCTGTACCTCCGGCTGGTAACAGGCTGGCTTTTGGAAGTAGTAGTGTGGAGACATCCTGGGCACGACGAATCTACCCGAGGAGAACACAGCTATGGGTCTTCTCGACTCTATGGTAAGCCGGGCTTTTCGAGATGAACGCACTGGCCGCGTGGTGGTTTTTAGCGGGGATCGCCGCGACCGAGGCTACCTCATACGTTCTGCATCCGACGAACTGAAGATCAAATCATTCCTCAAGATGTTTTACATTGCGTATTTTGCCATTCTTTGGCTGGGGATGATGGTAGCGAATGGATGCTCGACGTTTATCATCCATCTGGATGGAATGGGCCGGCCAGCCGCGCATATGCTCCGAAGCATGGGCATTGCTCTGGGAGTTTATTCCGTTGTCGTGGGGCTGCCATTTATCTTTCTATGGAGAACCTACAAGAAGGCAATCTTGGGCTTTGTTTCAGCCCAAGACGAGGTTTTGGTATCCGACAGTTCCGTGAAGCAACAACGCCGGATTGTGGTTTTTGTGCTGATCGGGTGCGGTTTCTTATTGTTAGGACTTGCTATTTTGGGGCTCATTCGGGCCAAATAGTTTGCTGCAAATTGGCTGATCGGTAAGCAAGTTCGTGTATGAATTTTCGCGCGCTCCGTAAGAGTGGAAGCAGTGGGCGTGTCGATTTCCGCCGCACCACATAGCGCCCGCATTGTCGGCAATCCGGAAGTAATTCGGTTGTTTCCGGATGGCCCCGTCAAGACTTAACATGGCGGAACTTCCTCGAACCGCTTCTGGCCCGCAGCAACTTCCGGTTAGCCCGTGATACTTCCGCAGTGGGCAACGGCAAACAGAGAAAGGCAAGGAGCGCTGACAGAGAGCCGCACGACTATTGCGGGAGACCCGTTTTATAGAGAATGGCTTTGTGGCGCGGGTCAGGGCTGTAGGGGTCGTATACTGGAGGGCCTTTACATCGATAACTGCTTACCTTTAACAGTGGAATTATTTCGTCAGTTTGCCTTTTTCATTCTGAGCTGCAAGCCCATATCGTATTGCCGCTTCAAGCGTATCGATGTTTATATCCTTTAGAGTTTTAAACCGAATGCAATATCCGGTCACGCTCGCCTTGCCTAGTTGTTTTCCATACGTTTTGGCTAAGTACTTCTTATCTTTGAGACCAAGAATATAGACAGAGATTCCGGTTTTGTTTCCGCTCACACCAATTTGAAAAAACTCTCTACTTTTTCCATTGGCATATTTTATTGTGTGAAATCCATATCCAATCGTAGGGTT
>JBAVNY010000043.1:0-3603 GCA_049691535.1 Candidatus Acidiferrum sp. | reverse complement strand
TTTCCAGATCGACTATGTCCCGCTTCCCGTAAATCGGTTCGCCCGCCTCAGTCAGTTGCAATTTTCCACGCGGTGGTGCGTTATGTCCGCCCGCCGTTGGCCCCTCCACCACGAATCCATCTACCTTCCCGTTGGCTTTCTTCACCAGTGTCACGGCCAGCGTATTCGACGCCACAATGGCGATGAAGTTAGGTCTTCGCAATTCCGCAAGTTCGCACTCCATATACTCCCGCGGCACAAAATGCACCGTCGTATCGTCTCCGCTCTGCGCGCCTGTAACTTGCAACTCGTAACTGGCCGGCTCGTGTTTCGAAAAACGGTCCAGCACGCCAGGAATCTTGAGCGGAATCCCCGCCCCCATCAGCACATAATCCACACCCGCCAACATCGCTCCGTAGATCGACGACAGATGCGGGCTCTGAATTTTTTCCAGATAATTAATTCCTACCGGATTGGCGTGGCCTTCTTTCGCCAGGTTGATCTCCACGAAATTTGCCACGATGCACAGCTCAATGATTTCCCGCGGCGTATCTTTCGAAAATTTCGCGACGTTCTTATACGATTCGTTTTCTTTCCGGCCGCCTGCCACGTAATACGTTTTCAAAACTCGCGCCGCCATCTCGCGAAAAGGGAATCGCTCCAGCGCACGCCGCATGTGCCCGCCAGCATCGCCGTCCTGCAACCGCCGCGCCAGGATAAGATCCAGTGCCGTTCCCGATACCACTCCCAGTTGCCCCAGCTTCGACACCGCTTGCGCCAGCCGCCAACTGGACACACCTGCGCCCATCCCGCCCTGGATAATTACCGGATGCTTTCGATTCATATTGTTCAAATATCACACACACCGCGACCAAAGCACTGTGACCTCCCGCACACGACCATATGCGCCTGCCATCTACTTTCCAAGCTTCCACTTAGCTAACGCTTTCACCTTAGGTTCCTAAGAACAATCTCGTAGAGGCCCCACTCGCTTCAGGAACGATGCATCTAACCTGTAAAATCCTATGAGCCGACTAACGCGTCGTGACTTGCTCAAACTGGGAGCCGCATCAGCCGTCGCCGAGCTCTCTTCTTTAGGTCTTCACGGGTGTGGCGGCGGTTCTTTCTCCCCGTCCCCCACTCCAACTCCTACTCCCGCGGTTTGCTCTAAACTCACCGACATCGAACACGTGGTCATCTTCATTCAGGAAAATCGCTCCTTCGATCACTACTTCGGCAGCTACAAAGGCGTCAAAGGTTTCGCCGACGCCAGCATGGCTTTCAACCAGCCATATCCTTCCAATACCACTAGTCCCCCGGTCGGTGTCCTTCTGCCTTTTCATCTCGACACCGCCACTACCAACGCTGCATGCACCCACGACATTTCGCACGACTGGATTCCGCAGCATCAGAGCTGGGACAATGGCGCGATGGACGGCTTTGTCAAATCACACATTCCCATCGATGCCAACGACGCTATTTTGACCATGGGCTACTACAATCGTGCCGACATCCCGTACTACTACGCACTTGCCGACGCGTTCACGATTTGCGACAACTATTTTTGCTCCGTAATGGGTCCCACTGACCCGAATCGCCTTTACACCATGGCCGCATCTCTCGATCCCGCTGGCACCAACGGCGGCCCCGTTCTCCAGACCATCGTCAACAATCGTTCGTCTTTTTATGGACGCCTCACTTACACCACCATGCCCGAGCAACTTCAAACTCGCGGAATTTCCTGGAAGGTATATTCCTCGCCGGACCAGACTATTCTCACCGGCATTCTCTCCGACAACGTTCTCTCGTATTTCAAGAATTATCAGGATCCCACTTCCGTCCTTCACCAAAACGCGTTCGGCCCGCAATTTCCGGTGGACTTTCTTGCCGACGTCGCTTCCGGCAACCTCCCGCAAGTTTCCTGGATAGTCGGCTCCGTCGTCACCTCGGACCATCCGCCCGCGCCTTCCGTCTTCGGCGAAAGCATCGTCTCGCTGGTTCTCACCGCGCTCACCACCAATCCTTCTCTCTGGGCCAAGACTCTTTTCCTGCTCACTTTCGACGAAAACGGGGGATTCTTCGATCACGTTCCGCCCACGACTGCGCCCGCAGGCACGCCCGGCGAATATGTCACCGCGCCCGCAGTTCCGGATCCGACTGTTGTGGGGAGTCCCGCGATCACCGGCCCGATTGGCTTAGGTTTCCGCGTTCCGATGCTGATTCTTTCGCCATTTAGCCGGGGCGGCTTCGTCTCTTCCGATTTGTTCGATCACACTTCGATCTTGCGTTTTCTCGAAACGCGTTTCGGTGCCGAAGTCCCCAATTTGAGCGCTTGGCGTCGCGCCACGGTTGGCGATCTCACTACGGCGTTGAATTTCAAGAGTCCCAATCAGTCCATTCCCAATCTTCCATCCACGATCCCCGCGATTCAGAGCGTGATTCAGCAATGCGTCGCCAATCTTGCAGGCGCCACTGCCTACAATGTTCCGGCCACGCAGGCGCTACCCGTGCAGGAATCCGGCACGCCCACTCGCCCCAGCGGCACTTGCTAATTGGAATTCAGTTGTGATTTATTAGCCTGCCACAGCAGGGAAGCGCAGCGGTTGCAGCGGCTCAGCTGTTCGCAACAACTGTTCCGCCGAACGTCTCCCTACCTACTTTACAAATTCCGGCTGTTCGCCTTTGCTCCACGGATCGTAGCTCAAACAGAACTTGATCCGATCCGGGATCGCCGGGTGGTCGTACACCAGGAAAACGGCAATCCTGCTCGGATCCGGGTCCGCCAGATCTATATCGCCCAGAATATTAAACGCCTGTGCCGCCACTTGCCCGGAGTCCGGCGTCAACCCGTGCGTCACTTCCAGCCCATATTGATCTGCTTGGTGCTCCAGATATCGCGAAAACGTGCTGCCAACCGGCGTGATCACCGTGCTCAACACCGAGAGTAGAAGTAACAGCGCTGGCAACGACGCCCAATCCTCCAATCCGCGAATGCCCCATCCCGGTCCCCACTTCGCCAACACCAATCCAATCAACCGGTAGCCGACATAAAAGCCCACGAACAGCAGCACCGCGAAAAATATCATCCCCTTCGGTATGTGATGCAGCACGTAATGTCCCATCTCGTGTCCCGCAACAAAAACAATCTGCGGCGTGCTCATTTTCGCGATCGTGGTATCCCACACCACCATCCGCTTCGATGGCCCAAATCCGGTTACATACGCGTTCAACGCCGTCGTCTTTTCGCCGGCCCCCATCCAGAACATGCGCTCCGGCGGAATATTCTCTCCCGCCTTCTGCACCATCTTTTCCAACTCCGCCGTCAATGCCGGATCTTTTTGCTGCAGCGGTTCGAACTTGTGAAACATCGGGTCCACCACCAGCGGTTGCAGGAAAACCAGCATCAATCCGATGGGCAGCGATACCAGCCAAAAATAAAACCACCATCTGGTGGGCGATCTGCGTATCACGCTGTACAAAATCCCCACGAACAAGATCGCCAGCAGCACCGACAGGAATTCACCCTTCGTCCAATCCCAAAACCACGATCCCCAACTTTGCACCGACAATCCATACGCCCTTTGAATCCAGTTGTCGTACACTCCCGTCGGCAGCGACAATATG
>JBAVNY010000042.1:0-1673 GCA_049691535.1 Candidatus Acidiferrum sp. | reverse complement strand
GTATGGGGCCTCGGTAACGCCTGAAAAGGAGCTTATCCCCTAACGGCAAACAACGTGGATGCTTCTGTGACAGCACAGAGCTTCAGCCGAGCCGAATTAATCAATTCGATTTATTTGACTTTCTCTGCTTGAACGCCGGACGAGCCGATCTCGAAGTCCTTGAGTCCCAGGTTTGCCTTTCCCGAGCCGAATTCGATTGCAAGAATCGAGGAGCCGGGCTTGCCCAGCACCTTTGCCTCTACCTGCGACGCGGACCAATCGCCGCCGACCTGCCGCAGCCCATAGTAGATGAACTCCTTCGGCTGTTCCGTCCCGCGAGGCGTCTTCACCACATGCACCGGGAACAAAATACCGCGGTCAATCCACGAGGTTACCGAATCATAGTAAGTCCTGTCCTGAGGGTCGGACATACTCTTAAGGACAAAGCAATCCCGTGCGCCGTATTTCTCCGGCGCCAGGAGTTCCTGATGCTTCCAGAAAAACTGGCTCTCTACCATGTCTTCGTAGGAGAAGTCGGATCCAAGCAATGGGTCGTTCCAACGTTCGAATGGCAACACGCTAGCGGTCTTCTGGCCAGGAAGTACCGCCTCGATGGTCACGTGCCCATTCGCGCTCATATGCAGAAGAACTCTGGTCTTCTGCGAGCCCGGCCCGGTGATCTCGCATAGCACACGCAGACCATCGGGAAACCAGTGAGCCTTGCCGGCAAACTTGTAGCTCGTGCGCTTGCCACTGCCTTCCACTCGTGTGAGTCGTCCGGTCACGCGGTAGTCCAATTTCTCAATACGCTGGCGCGAGCCAGTCAGAACAGTTTCCAGCTCCGGATTCGCCGCGAAGGCCCGCGAAGGATGCAACAGCGACAATAGAACTAGCAAAGCGAGGGATGCTTGAATCGTACCAAAGGCGCAACTCGCCCATCTGGCCTCTAGATACCGGCCAAACTTGCAGCTGTGAGAGAGCATTACAACGCGGCGCAGGAAGGTCATAGCTATGTATACAGCCAAAGTCCGGATAACGCCCATCCAGTGCGACGGGTAACAACCATGTTATAGCAAGGCCTTCTGAGATGGAGAGTGCGGGTAAACACTAGCCGACTCGTCAGAGTCTTGGGTTCGCATATTGAGCCGGCGTGTCTTTGCTACCTTCGAGATTCTACGAGGGCAATCCAGAGGCACTTTTTTGTCAGGAAATCAGGCTTCTAGTTTGAACCGGGTTGAAGCCAAGGCGTAAAGCGGTCTCCACAGCAGGCGGTTTATCGTCACCACCATAATGGCCATGGCTATGGTTGCGGCCAGGAGTAGCCGGAAATTGCCGCTGTCGGTCGCGTAACTAATGATGGCTCCCAGCCCAATAGTTGAAATAGTCTGGCCGCGGAAGTGAAAATATTCGGCCACGATGCTCGCATTCCATGCGCCGCCCGACGCCGTAACAAAACCAGTTATCAGGTAAGGAAATATTGCGGGCAGAAATAGTTTTCGAGCGTTCGGACAGGTTCAGCTGGTACACATTGCAAACCTCTTTCAAATCCGACGGTATTGCCGTAGCACCAGCAATCACGTTGAACGTACCGGAAATGATCTCACATCATGGATGCCGTTTCTTTGTCGTGCCGGTTTCGATTTTTCCCCGCTGTATCAAGAGCGGCGAACCCCGGGGGATTCACAATGATGATC
>JBAVNY010000041.1:0-2181 GCA_049691535.1 Candidatus Acidiferrum sp. | reverse complement strand
ATGCTACACTCCCTGCGTGATGCTCGAGGGAGTTGGCTCTACCGCTTCTCTCCTCGAACCTCGTCTCCCCGCCTCCCAACCTTCCTCCCGTCCCACCTTCCCATCTCAACCTTTACTTGAGTTCCGTTTCGGCATTCACCTCCACTTCGCCTCCCCACTTTCCACCCCCGTACCATCTTTACCATTTCCGTACCACTTTTGTACCAAATCCATTTCCCTCTATCTCTCTCCATCCAATACCTTTGCGCGTCTTTACCAAAAAACACCCGGGGTACGTACCCTCCACGATTCAAAATCTGTCACCCCCCGAGCCCAGCGACACGTTCCGTGCACGGATCGCCAATGTAGGGATCGGGCTTCAGCCCGGCGCCCGGTGCTAATGCCCACGAACCACTTCAACTTGTTCACCCAAAGTAGAGAGCGCGGAGAAAGACACGAGGGATTTCATCGCGCAGATACCGCGCGATGGAGCAGAGGTCTCACTGCGCGGACTCCGTTCGGAATGACGGGTCGGTGGGCGGAGTGTTGTTGCTGGGCCGGCAAGCTGCCGGCGCTACCGGGCGAGTCGCGAGGTGTTGAGGAAAGGAACGGGCAGTTCATCCATATTCAGCACCGAGAACAGGGATTTACCGGGTTGACCCTTTTTCGACATATATCGCCACTTTCCCGTTAGCGGAACCTTCGAGAATTGGCTAGAGTACGCGGCAAGAGAAAGAAAGACAACACAGGAGCAGAAAGAACCATGAGAAAGCTGATCTACGCAATCAACATTACGCTGGACGGATGCTGCGACCACACGAAGTCAAACCCTGACGAAGAGCTGATGGAATACTACATAAAGCTCGTACGCGAAGCTGACCTGTTGGTTTACGGGCGCAAGACCTATCAGTTGATGGTTCCGTATTGGCCCGATGTGGCGAAAAGCCAGGATGACAGAGAGGATATTGAATTTGCTCGAGCCTTTGACGCCTGCAACATCGTTGTTTTTTCGCGGTCGTTAGAGCGGGTTGAAGACGGAAAGACGAGGATTGTTCGCGGCGATCTTCGCGAGGAAATACTTAAATTGAAGGAACAACCGGGCAAGAATGTTCTTGTCGGTGGTGTCGATCTGCCTTCACAACTGATGCAGCTTGGCTTGATTGATGAATATCGGATTGTCATTGCGCCCATCTTTGCCGGAAAAGGACGGCGATTGTTTGAAGATGTAACCCTATCGGGAAATAAACACCTGAAGCTTGTCGAGTCTAAACTTTCCAAATCAGGAAGCGTTGCACTTCGTTACTTGGAACAGTGAGAGGAGTATCCGCGACCGAACTTGTTGGGACGGCGATACCTTCGTAAGATTTCAGGACAGGCAATTCACATTGGAAAGGCGAAAAAAGATGAGCCCGAACTTTTTGGAGAGGCAAAGCACACGGCGCGAAATGTTGCGGAATTCCGCCGGGTTTGCCGGAAGCGCATTGTTGGCGCAACTTTTTCCGGCTGGTCTGCTGAGCGCCGGCGTTACTGGCCTTCGGCAGCAAGCGGCAACGGCTCCAACTGACTCTCTGGCGGCGATGCGCGCGCAGATGGGCAGCGCACCTATCCAATCGCAACCGCTGGCGGAAAATCTCACCTTGCTTTCCGGGCCTGGGGGAAATGTTGTGGTGTTGAACGGGCCCGACGGCAAAATCGTGGTCGACACGTTTCTTCTGCCGGCCTGGCCGAAGTTGAAAGAAACGCTCGCTGGGCTGGGCAATGCGCCGCTGAAGACGGTGATCGACACGCACTGGCATGTCGACCACACCGACAATAACGCCAATCTGCACGCCGCGGGCGCCACCGTGCTGGCCCGCGAAAACACCAAGACGCGCATGGCAGAGCCACACGACAGTGCACTTTTCGGTTTGCACTTTCCGGCCTCGCCTGCGGATGCTTTGCCGCAGCAGACATTCAGGACCAGCCAAAAACTGCAGGCCAACGGTGAAGTCGTGATGCTGCAATATTTCCAGCCGGCGCATACTGACACGGACATCTACATTCACTTCCAGAAGGCCAACGTGATTCACATGGGCGATACTTTTTTTAACGGCTTTTACCCGGTCATCGATGCCAGCACCGGCGGGAAAATCAACGGGATGATTCTCGCCGCCGATAAAATTCTCCCCTTGGGCGACAACAAAACCAAGATCGTTCCGGGGC
>JBAVNY010000040.1:0-5130 GCA_049691535.1 Candidatus Acidiferrum sp. | reverse complement strand
GAGCAGGCACGGTGGGATTGGGAACTTCTTTCACGTGGACCTGCTGGCCATCGTCCAGCGAGTCGGGCGGATTGAGCACGATCCAATCGTCAGCCTTAAGGCCGTTCAAGACTTCGAGCGTGGTGCCGTAGTCGCGTCCGATGGTGAGTGGTTGCAGGTGCACATGATGACTGGAGTCGATTACGACTGCGCGCAAACCCTCAGAACGAAACAACAGGGAATTGACCGGCACCTGCAGACGCTCGGCCTTCACACTGACCTGCAGATGAACTTGCGCGTAACCGCCCGGGAGCAATTGCCCGGCCTTGTTGGGGACATCCACTTCGGTGAGCAGGGTACGCGTTGCTTGATCGATGGATTCCGCGGTACGTACCACTTTGCCTTGAAATTTCTGACCGGGAAATTGTGTGAGTTCCAGATACGTGCCTAGCCCTTGGCGAATGGCCGGAGCATAAGTTTCCGGAACGTTGACGTAAACGCGAATGGGATCGGTTTGCGCGAGTGTGAAGAGAAGTTGCGTGGTGCCGCCATTGCCAGCGTTGATCAGCGTTCCGATGTCGATATTGCGGCGAGTGATCACGCCGGCGAACGGCGCGTAGATGTGCTTGAAGGATTCAAGTTCTTCCAAGCGGCGAAGATTGGCTTCGGAAGACTGCACGATGGCGCGTTTTGCGGCGAGATCGCCTTGAGCATTATCCACTTCCTGTTTGGAGACACCATCCGTTTTCAGCAAGTCTCCGTAGCGAACCGCGGTGATATCGGAAAGATGGACGTTGGCTTGCGCGGTGGCCAGATCGGCGCGTGCCTGAGAAAGTTGCTGGTCGACTTCCGGTGTATCGATGTCGGCGAGTAGTTCACCTTTGCTGACGCGCGAGCCGATGTCGCGATACCACTTTTTCAAATAGCCGTTGGTGCGCGCGTAAATCGGTGATTCGACGTACGGCTGCAAGGTACTGGGCAAAACAAGATTTTCGTCACCGGGTTCTGCACTGGGATGGATGATGGCTACGGTGGGAACGGCGAGGCTCTCGGTGTCTTTTGCAAGGGCTTCATACTGCGAGCGTCGCTGGAACATTAAGAACGCGCCGACCACGACGAGCACAATAACGATCACCGCAAAGGTCAAAAAGAGGTTGCTCTTCCTGGGTGGAGAGTTCCTGGACCCGGAGTCGGATTGTGTTGGGACGTCAGTCATGATTGGTTACTCCGCCTAGCGTATGCATCCTTTTTCTCATGCTCTACCCGTTTCCGTCGAGAGTCCCTGATGCCGCCGGTGCGCCAGATATCCATGAATGATGGAAAAGACGCAAGGGACAAAGAAAAGTGTGGCAATGGTGGCAAAGAGCAGGCCGCCGATAACGGCGCGGCCGAGCGGCGCGTTTTGCTCACCACCTTCGCCCATCCCGATGGCCATGGGCACCATGCCGATCATCATGGCCAGCGCGGTCATGATCACCGGACGGATGCGCACGAAACCCGCTTCCAGAGCGGCTTCGCGAGGATTTTTGCCTTCGTTCATCTGCTCGCGAGCAAAGGAAACCATCAAAATGCTGTTGGCCGTGGCGACACCCATGCACATGATCGCGCCGGTAAGTGAAGGCACACTCAACGTGGTGTGGGTGATTAACAGTATCCAGCATATGCCAGCCAAGGCGCCGGGAAGAGCGGTAATGATGATGAAGGGGTCAAGCCAGGATTGAAAATTGACGACGATTAATAAGTAGGCGAGAACGATGGCGCCGAGAAGTCCGACACCTAAGCCTGTGAAGGATGTGGCCATGGTCTGCACTTGGCCGCGGACAAAGATGCGGCTGCCGCGCGGGAGTTCCTTGGTTATGTCTTTCACCATCTTTTCGGTTTGCCCGGCCACAGCGCCAAGATCGCTGCCGGAAACGGAGGCGTAGACGTCAATCATGGGCTGCACGTTGTAATGCGAAACGGAAGCCGGGCGCGCGACGGTAGAAGTGGCAACGAGATTGGCCAAAATTTGTGGAGGAACATTTGGGCCGACCCCTGAAATTGGCGTGTTCTGCAGGGCCTGAAAATTGTCGACGCGATATTGTGGAGTCTGAACCGCCACGCTGTAGCTGACACCGTTTTTCGGGTCGAGCCAGAAGTTCGGCGCGGTCTGGAAGCTGGAAGACAGGGAGACCAGAACGTTTTGCGCGACGTCGCGGGCTTGCAGTCCGACGTATTGCGCGCGGGTGCGATCGATGTCCATGTAAATGGTGGGCGCGTCGAAGGCTTGCTGAACGTGGACGTCTACCGCGCCGGGAATGTGCCGCATTTCATTGGCTAATTTCATGCCAACGGCATAGTTGCCGGCTTGATTGTTGCCCATGATCTGCACGTCGATTGGGGCGGGGGTGCCGAAGTTCAGAATCTGCGTAACGATATCGGCGGGCTGGAAGAAAAACTGTACACCGGGGAATTCGCCTGGCAAGCGGCGGCGCAATTCGTCAACGTAGACGCTGGTCGGCCTGCTGCGATCGGGCTTGAGTTGCACCAGGATTTCGCCGTCGGCTGTGCCAATGGTGCCGTTGTTGCTGTAAGTCAGGTTGATGCCGGAATACGGCAGACCAATGTTGTCGAGCACGGTGACCAGTTCTTTGTCGGGAATCGTCTGGCGAATGACCTGGTTAATCTGATCGGCTAGTCGCGAAGATTCTTCAATGCGCAATCCGGTGCGCGCGCGCATGTGCAAACGAATTTGGCCGGCATCGACGTTGGGAAAGAAGTCGCGTCCAAGAAAAAAAACCAGGCCGGTGGACAAGACGCAGAACAGCAGAAAGCACGCGGAAAAGAGCCAGGCATTTTCAAGCGCCGAGGAAAGCGCGTGACGATACTTTTCGCGAAAACTTTCAAAGGCGTGTTCGAACTTCTGTTGGTAGCGGCGGAAAAGCCCCATTTTCTTGCCGGCATGTTCCGCGGCGTTGTACTCGTCTTCGGCGGAGAGGAGATACATGGCCATGGTGGGCACGATGGTGCGCGACCACATGTACGACGCCAGCATGGCGAAAATCACGGCTTCGGCGAGTGGGACGAAAAGATACTTCGCGACCCCAGAGAGAAAGAACATGGGGATGAAGACGATGCATATGCACAGGGTGGAAACGAAAGCGGGCACCGCAATTTGCTGTGCACCGTCGAGGATTGCTTGCACCGTTTCCTTGCCCATGGCCAGGTTGCGATTGATGTTTTCAATTTCGACAGTGGCGTCGTCCACGAGAATGCCAACAGCCAAGGCCAATCCGCCTAGAGTCATGATGTTAATGGTCTCGCCGAGCGCGCTGAGGCAGAGAATGCTGACGAGAATAGAGAGCGGAATGGAGATGGCGATGATCAGCGTGCTTTTCCAGTTTCCCAGGAAGAGCAGGATCATGATGGCGGTCAGACACGCGGCGATCATCGCCTCTCGCAACACGCCCTGAATTGCGGCCCGGACGAACAGTGACTGATCGAAGAAGGTGGTGAGGTTCAGGCCATCGGGCAGAGATGGTTTGTAATCTTCCAGGGTTTGCTTGACGCGGTCGACAATGGAAAGCGTGGAAGCATTGCCAGTTTTGTAGACGCTCATCAGCACGCCGCGCTTGCCGTTGGCCATGACGACGTTGGTCTGCGGAGAGTACCCGTCGCGGACATGGGCGACATCGCGCATATAAATCGTGGAACCATTTACGGTCTTCACGGGAAGATCATTCAGTTCGGCAATGGTTCGGGGGCTGCCATTCATCTCGACGTTGTATTCGAGGGCGCCCAGTTTCGCGGTGCCAGTGGGGAGAATCAGGTTTTGCGCGTTGACGGCATTCACGATATCGACGGGCGAGAGCCCTTTGGCTTGCAGGGCTGCGGAGTCGATATCGACGGAAATCAAGCGCGATTTGCCGCCGTACGGAAAGGGCATGGAAGCGCCCTGAACGGTTGCCAATTGGGTGCGGATGAAATTGTTGGCGTAATCGAAGATTTGTTGTTCGCTGAGGCGATCGCTGGTGAGACCGATTTGCAGTACGGGAACCGTGGACGCGGAATAGATGATGACCAGCGGCGGAGTGGTGCCGGGAGGCAAAAAACGCAAAAAGGTTTGCGAGATGGCGGCAGTCTGGGCCAGCGCGGTCTGAATGTTGGCATTGGGCTGGAAGAAGATTTTGATAATGGCGATGCCGCCGAGCGACTGCGATTCGATGTGCTCCACGTCGTTGACCAGCACGGTGATACCGCGCTCGACGTTGGAGGTGATGCGCTGTTCCATCTCTTGTGGCTGCAGTCCGGTGTAAGTCCAGACCAGCCCGATGACCGGAATATTAATTTCCGGGAAAATGTCGGTCGGCGTACGCATCAACACCAGCGGCGTCAGCAGGACGATGACGAGCGCCATCACGATAAACGTATAAGGCCTGGAGAGTGCTAAACGTACAATCCACATAAGAAGTAAGGACGACCGTTTCCTGGAGAGCGCTCAAGCGAAGAGCGTGTGAGCCCTGTGCGCTAAACCTGTATTTTGGGGTCCTCTCATTAGACTGCGCAAGGCGGTCATTTGGTTACGCTAAGGCTTTGCGAAGGCCCTTAAGAAGAGCTACCGTTTTCCCGCATCTCCAAATCTAGAAATAACTCTTTTTGGTGCAATGCGGGAGTGCGGACTTCCGCGCCTCGCTATCAAATTAATTAATAGATTGGGGAGCGCGCAAGAGCCAAAGCGGATTCACGACACGCTGACAAGTCTCGCAATCGAGATTTGCGAATCGAAGCTGGCTATTTGTGATCCATGGTGAATACGCCGTCCCACGCTGGGGGTGGCTCGTCGAAGAGATATTCCTGGCAACGCTTCCAGTAGGCCCGCGAGGGGCCGTCGTTGGGCCAGCGATCCAGAAGAGTCTGAAACGCAGACTGAGCGGCGGACCAGTTTCGCTGTTTGTACAGCGCGCGAGCCGCGGCAAAGCTCTGCAGGCGTTGCTGTGTCGCGGCGAAGTCTCCGTTTTGTTGTAAATCGGAGAGCACGCCACAAAGTTCGTAGATCATCACTGGCTGCAGTTTGCCTTTCACGCGGATGAGGTCCAGTTCGCGGAATACGAAGCCGGCGTTTTTGGTGGCGGCGTACGTCGATTCGTTCACCAGGATATGCGTGCCATAGTC
>JBAVNY010000039.1:0-7599 GCA_049691535.1 Candidatus Acidiferrum sp. | reverse complement strand
TAACGTCGGACACATGGCAGTTCGTTGCGGCCACGTTCAACGGAAGCGAGTTTCATTTGTATAGCGAAGGAGCGCGAGTTGCCGTGGGCAAACTGGAATTCGGCAGCGTGAGCGGCGTGCTGCAAATGGCGCCCGCGGATCTGCCTTGGCCAAATGGAAAACACTTCGGCGGGAAAATCGTTGGCCTCACATTGTTGCGTCATGCGCTGACTGCGGACGAGATCAAAGAGTTGGGCGAAAAACGCGAGAACCCTGGCCAGACGTTGCTGGAGGATGGTTCGAAGCCCTGGCCAGTGCAGACGCGAGGACAAGCGGGGTACCGTGCACCACAAGATCCAGCCAGCATGCCACGAAGCTGGGCCGAGCCACAGCATGGGGTTGCTAATAATGTTCCGCCGACGGCTGCGTTGAAGGAAATTGGCAAGAACATATGGACGTTAGGAGATTGGAAGCTGCGACCCGCACCGGAAGTGAAAGAGAGCGCAGATGCGATCGCGCAGGCGGGATTCGTTTCGAAGGACTGGTGGACGGCGACCGTGCCGGGAACGGTGCTAACAACGATGATCGATCGGGGCGTCTATCCAGATCCCGATTATGGGCTGAACAATCTGGTGATTCCGGAGACGCTGAACAAACAAGATTACTGGTACCGGACAGAATTCACGGTGCCCAATGACGCGAAGAATCGGCGGCTGATCCTCACGTTTGAAGGCATCAACTACAAGGCGGACGTGTGGCTGAATGGCAAGCAATTGGGAACCATTAAGGGCGCTTTCATTCGCGGGCAGTTTGATGTGACCAGCGTGTTGAAGTCTGGCCAGGCCAACGTGCTCGCGGTGCGCGTCTCGCCGCCGCCGCATCCCGGAATTCCTCACGAGCAAAGCATCAAGGCGGGACCCGGCGAAAACGGCGGAATCATGTGTCTGGATGGCCCAACATTTGTCGCCACCGAGGGTTGGGACTGGATTCCGGCGATTCGCGACCGCGACACGGGAATCTGGCAAACGGTAACGCTGCGCGCGGCGGGAAGTGTGCGCATTGGCGATCCGCAGGTGGTAACCAAGCTGCCTTTGCCGGACACCAGCAGCGCCACGGTGGAAATCACAGTGCCACTACAAAACGAGACGAATACCGCGGTGCGGGGCACACTGATTGCCTCTTTTGAAGGCGTAAAAGTGACCAAGAGTGTTTCAGCTCTGCCCGGAAGAAGCGAAATAAAGCTGACCGCTGCGGAGTTTGCGCAGCTGAACGTAAAGAATCCGCGGCTCTGGTGGCCGAATGGATATGGCAAACCCGAACTGTACACATTGAAAGTGGCATTCAACGAGGGTGGGCGCGAATCGGACAGCAAAGACGTGCGCTTTGGCATTCGCGAAATGACCTACGAAGTGAGCTTGCTCGACGATACCGGCCATCTGCGGCGCGTCGAGTTTTCCCCGACGACTGCGCGCGACAAGAATGAGCGAGTTGTGAATGTGACGCACGAAGGAATCCGGAATATCCCCGCGGCCGACCCGTTTCCGAAGATTCTTCCTGAGAATTGGCGAGAAAATTGGAAGGGCTGGGTCGCTTCGCTGTGGCCAGGAGCGGAAAAGTCCGCGGCGATTCAGGTTGTGGACGACGTGCGCGCGGCGCCGTACCTGACTATAAAGGTGAATGAAGTGCGCATTGCAGCGCGCGGCGGAAGCTGGGGCATGGACGATTCGCGCAAACGCGTATCCCGAGAAAAGTTGGAGCCGTATTTCCGGCTGCATCGCGAGGCTAACGTTAACATCATCCGTAACTGGGTGGGGCAAAGCACGGAAGAAGTCTTCTTTGATCTGGCCGATGAATACGGCCTGTTGGTGTGGAATGACTTCTGGGCTTCCACGCAGGATTACAACGTGGAGCCCGAAGATCCTGCGTTGTTTCTGCAAAACGCCAAAGACACCATCGAGCGATTCCGGAACCATCCCTCGATCGTAGTCTGGTGCGGCCGGAACGAAGGCGTGCCGCAACCGACGCTGAATGAAGGGCTGGAAGAGCTGACGCGAACGCTAGATGGCACTCGCTATTACACGCCTACTTCGAACCAGGTGAATTTGCAAAACAGCGGGCCGTACGAGTATGTGGATTCGAAATTGTATTTCACCATGCTGAATCACGGCTTTTCTGTGGAGACCGGGACTCCGTCGTTCCCAACACTGGATACCTGGCGCGCCTGGATCCCTGAAGCCGACCGTTGGCCAATCAGCGATGACTGGGCGTACCACGACTGGCACCAGAGCGGAAATGGAGACATGGTCCCGTTCATGGCGGAGTTGGAAAAAGAGTTTGGCGCGGCCAGTAGTCTGGAGGATTTTGATCGCAAGGCGCAAATGCTGAATTACGTGCAGCACCGCGCGATCTTTGAAGGAATGAACGCGCATCTTTGGGCGCCGAACACGGGCCGCATGCTGTGGATGACGCAACCCGCGTGGCCGAGTTCGACGTGGCAGATTTTCAGTTCGGATTACGACACGCAAGCGTCTTACTACGCGGTGAAAAAAGGTAGCGAGCCGCTGCACGTGCAGATGGATCCGAATAACTACCTCGTGGAGATTGCCAATTCCCTTCCCGGCGCGGCGAGTGGGCTGACGGTGCGAGCGGCGGGCTATTCGCTGGATAATAAAATTCTGGTGCAGCAGGAAGCGAAGAAAGATGCGCCAACCGGCGTGACCGAGGCATTTACATTGGACCTCGCGCCGCATGTGAAAGATGGCGTAGTTCTAGTGAAGCTGGAGCTTCGCGATGCCGCGGGCAAACTGGTTTCTGACAATTTCTACTGGATCAGCGCGGATACGGCTGACTACCGCAAGCTGAATCGATTGGCTGCGGCGAAGCTGGCGATTTCCGCACATGCGGCGAGCGAAAAAGAGGAGGTGCGGATCAGAGTCCGTCTTGAGAATACCGGCATCATCGCAGCGATCCAAGCCAAGTTGACGCTGCTCGCTGGCGATGGCAAGACGCGCGTGCTGCCGGCATATTACAGCGACAATTACGTTTCGTTGCTTCCCGGCGAGAGCAAAGAAATAGAGATTGCCAGCCCCAAATCTGCAACTAGTGGGGGGTTAAAGCTCGGCCTACGCGGTTGGAATGTGGGCGAACAGACGGTGGCCGTCGAGCCATAAACGACTGGACGCAAGCCGAATGATGTGTATAGATTGGGAGGCACAAAGAGCACAAATAGCGCGGCAGGGTCCGTCGAGAATCACAAATATTGGTGACCTGCATCACAATTTGTTATAGTAAAGGCGTTTGGACGCGGGCTGCATCCCGAGGTTAGGGAGCGGCACCGGAGGCCGACATGAGTATCATCCCGAATGGGGGCACAGAGAAGATCACCGTGCCCGAATTGCTGCAGCGCAAGTCCTTTGCTGCAGATTCCTCGAACAGAAAAAAGATTACTTGCCTGACGGCATACGACTATCCCAGCGCGCGCATCGTCGATGAAGCGGGCGTGGACGTGGTGCTGGTGGGGGATTCGGTCAGCATGGTGGTGCTGGGCTATGACAGCACGCTGCCGCTAACGCTCGAAGAAGCGCTGCACCACACCAAGGCGGTCCGCCGCGGCGTGCACCACGCTCTGGTGGTGGCTGACATGCCGTACGGCAGCTATCACGGCGACATGAATGAAGCGCTGAAGAATGCCATGCGTTTTGTGAAGGAAGCCGGCGCGGAAGCGGTGAAGGTGGAGGGCGGCGAGCGACGACTGGAACTGATCGCCAAATTAAGCGAGGCCGAAATTCCGGTGATGGGGCATATTGGGTTGACGCCGCAATCGGTGAATGCATTTGGCGGCTATCGCGTGCAAGGCAAAACGCCCAGCGCGGTGGAACAATTGCTGCGTGATGCGCGCTCCGTGGAAGCAGCAGGAGCGTTCGCGATTGTGCTGGAAGGAATTCCCCGCGAATTGGCGGCGGAGATTACCCGGTCGGTGCGCATTCCCACAATTGGCATTGGAGCCGGACCGGATTGCGACGGGCAAATTCTGGTGCTGCACGACATGATTGGACTGACGTTCCAGACACCACCGAAATTTGCGCGGCGTTATGCGAATGTCGGCGACATCATCGCTTCGGCCGTGAAAGAATATTGCGCGGATGTGCAGACTGGAAGCTTCCCTTCCGACGCCGAGTCTTATCATTCATCCGGAACGGCAAAAGGGCGGAAAACCATCCCGATTGCGCGATGAGGAGTTGGGGATAATTAGCGACAGGAAAATGGGGCGCCTTGAGCAGACCGGGGCGCCCCGCGGTTTTGTTAAAAGAGGAAAGTTCGATGAATCCAACAGATATCAGCAAGCTCAAAGCGAGTTGGGGATCCTTTGAACACAGGATGCTGACCTTCGTGCGCGAGCTGACCCGAGAGAAACTGGACACGGTTTTCGAATACAAGACGATGAAGTTTGGCATTTATCGTAACTCTTTGTGGCAATCGATGCAGTACCTGGTGAACCACGGCACCTATCACCGCGGCCAAATTACGACTATGCTGCGGCAATTGGGCGCTCAACCGATCTTGACGGATCTGATGCATTTCTACCGCGAGCACGCCGCGGCTGCGGGAGCCTGAGCGCGGAATGGAAATTATTCGAACAGTCGCCTGGATGAAAGAAGAGTCGCGGGACGCGCGAACGGAACACCAGATCGTAGGGTTTGTGCCGACCATGGGGGCGCTGCACGCCGGGCACATTGCGTTGGTAGAACGCGCCAGGAAAGAGTGTTCGCCGGTTTACGCTTCGATTTTCCTGAACCCTAAACAATTTGGAGCGAATGAAGATCTCGCGAAATATCCTCGACCATTGGAAACCGACACACAAAGGCTGATCGCAGCGAATGTGGATGGATTGTTTCTGCCAAGCGCGGGGGAAATATATCCTTCTGGATTTTCTACGTTTGTAGAGGTCGAGGGGCTGAGTAACCGGCTGGAAGGTCGGACCAGGCCCGGTCATTTTAGGGGCGTGACGACTGTGGTGCTCAAGCTACTGGAAATCGTGCAACCACATTTCGCCTATTTTGGACGAAAAGATGCGCAGCAGGTCCGCATCATTCAGCAGATGGTTCGGGATCTGAATCTCGATACGGAGATTGTGGTCTGTCCCATCATCCGAGAAGCCGACGGTCTGGCGATGAGCTCGCGGAATGCGTATCTCGTTGGGGAACAGAGAACCGCTGCGACCGTTTTGTATCGCGCGCTGCAGACGGCCCAGGCGAAGATTTCCGCCGGAGAGCGAGACGGGTTGCAGCTACAAGAAGCTATGCGAAGCGTCTTGCTAACGGAGCCGCTGGCAAAGATCGACTATACAGAAATCGTGGATGCGGAAACGTTCGAGCCGGTCGTGAAAGTTAAAAAAAGAAGCTATGCGCTGCTGGCTGTTTACATGGGGAGAACACGCTTGATCGACAACTTGCTGATCGATGTGCGGGGCGATGAAGTCTGGACGGAATTGTAATTGGCGCAGATCTAGGAATTGTAAGTAGCAGAGGTCTAAGTAAGATTTTAAATCCAAAACGAAATGCTAGCTGGCCAATCGGGAAAGCGCTTCGGCCGCATGGCCTTTGGCTTTTACTTCGTCCCAGATCTGTTCGATCTTGCCATCGCGTCCGATCAGAAAAGTGCTGCGCACAATCCCTTGGAACGAACGGCCCATAAATTTCTTCATGCGCCAGACGCCGTAGGCTTCCAGCATCTTGTGTGTCGAATCACCTAACAGTGGAAAATTCAGCTTCTGTTTTACCTTAATATTTGCGAGAGCTTTTTCCGGATCAGCACTGACACCAAGAACTACGGTATCCGCCTTTTCGAATTTCGGTCTCAGATCGCGGAATTCACAAGCCTCGATAGTGCAGCCCGGTGTGCTGGCCTTGGGATAGAAATAAAGAAGCACGCGCTTGCCGCCAAAATCCTTCAGCGAGACATCTTTGCCTTCGTCGGATTTCAGCGTGAAGTCGGGAGCCTTGTCGCCAATTTTGAGCATCGGAGATTTCTCGTCCATTCGGGAAGTATAAGCGACTAAGAAAGAAGTCTGCGCAGAATGTCGTTTACCGCTTGCGGGTTCGCTTGCCCCTTCGTCGCCTTCATCACTTGGCCCTTGAAGAAGTTAAAGACACCTTCGTTGCCGGCTTTGAATTTAGCCACGTTGTCGGCATTTTTCGCGATTACTTCGCGCGCCGCTTGTTCGATGGCGGCATCGCTCACCTGAGCGCCTAACCCTTCGGCAGCGACAATTTCCGAGGCAGAGCGGCCGGATTCAAACATGGTGGCAAAAACTTTCTTGCCAACGGTGCCGGTAATTTTTGCTGTATCGACAAGTGTAACCAGTTCGGCGAGAGCCGCGGCGGAAACCGGACTTGCCTCAATTTCTTTATTCGAGTCATTCAGACGCCGCAGCAATTCGGTCTGCATCCAATTGGCCGCAGCTTTGCCAGGCGCTCCGGCTTTCACCATGGCTTCGAAGTAATCGGCGAGTGCCTGCGTGTTGGTAAGCACTTCGGCGTCGTAGGGCGTAACGCCAAAGGCCGAGACGAATCGCGCTTGTTTCGCGGCAGGCAATTCCGGCAACGAAACACGTACTTCCTCGCGCCATGCGGCGCTTACGTGCACAGGGAGCAGATCGGGCTCCGGGAAATACCGATAGTCGTGGGCCTTTTCCTTGGAACGCATCGGCTCGGTGCGTCCTGCGGATTGATTCCACAACCGAGTTTCTTGCGAGATTCGGCCGCCCGATTCGAGCACGCCGATGTGCCGCTCGATTTCAAATTCCAGCGCCTTGGCAAGATAGCGAAAGGAATTTAGGTTTTTGACTTCCACTTTGGTGCCAAATTCCGGAGCGCCGCGCAGCCGCACGCTTACGTTGGCATCGCAGCGCAACGAACCTTCCTCCATGTTGCAATCGCTTACACCGGTATACAGAAGGATCTGGCGAAGAGTGGTTAGGTACGCGTACGCTTCGTCGGGCGTGCGCATTTCCGGTTCAGAAACAATTTCGCTAAGGGGCGTGCCGCAGCGGTTGTAATCCACATAGGTTTTCTCAGCGGAGTGAGGGAAGCCATCATGCAATGACTTGCCGGCGTCTTCTTCCAGATGCAGGCGCGTGATGCCTATGCGCTTCGTCTCGCCATTGTGCACGATAGAAATCCAGCCGCCTGTAGCCAAGGGCAGTTCGTACTGCGATATTTGATAGCCCTTGGGAAGATCCGGATAAAAATAATTTTTGCGCGCAAAACGGGAGTGTTCGTGCACGGTGCAGTTCAGAGCGAGCGATGCCCGCATACCCATCTCCACAACGCGTTTGTTCAAAACCGGAAGCGTGCCCGGCAAGCCCAGGCAGACTGGGCAGACGTTGGAATTGGGCTGGTCACCGAATCGAGTGGAGCAGCCACAGAAAATCTTGGTCGCAGTTAAAAGTTGCGCATGGACTTCCAGACCAATTACCGGCTCGTATTTGGCGAGCAGGTCTGGCGATAACGAAGCTTCGGTAGCAAATTTAGTCATGGGTGAAAGAAAAAGTATAGCAGAGCCCGCGGCTCATCCAGTGTGCTCGGCTCACCTTAAACGGACTACGGTCGGTCTCTGTAG
>JBAVNY010000038.1:0-19464 GCA_049691535.1 Candidatus Acidiferrum sp. | reverse complement strand
CTATAAGGGAGAAGGCTCGATCCCAGCGGCGGGCCTTTGTGGAGGTTCCGATGAGGCACAATTCCCGTCGAAGATTTTTGCAATGCTCCTTGGGCGCGGCCGCGGCAAGCGTTTTGCCCGCGAAGCTGTGGGCGCGAGCGCTTTCTGCGATTCCTCCTCTAACGCAGAAATTTTCCGCAAGCGATAAAGTTACGTTGGGCGGTACCGGGATCCAAACATCACGTTTGGCGATGGGAACGGGCACGGTAGGCTCAGGCCATCATTCAAACCAAACGGCATTGGGTATCGGCGGATTGTCGGCTCTGCTGCAGAATGGCTACGACAATGGCCTGCATTTCTTTGATGCCGCGGATTCCTACGGAAGCCACCCTCACCTGGCGGATGCGTTGAAGCACGTGGATCGAAGCAAAGTCACTATCCTGACAAAATCGTGGGCACGTGAGCCGCTGGAAATGCGTGCGGACCTGGACCGTTTCCGACGCGAACTGGGGACGGACCATCTGGATGTGGTGTTGATGCATTGCGTAACGGAAGCGGACTGGACGATGCGGTTTCGTCCGGTAATGGATGTGCTTTCCGAAGCCAAGGAAAAGGGAGTTTTGCGGGCGCATGGCTGTTCGTGCCATTCGATTGAGGCGTTGCGAGCCGCGGCAAAATCACCATGGGTCGAAGTCGATCTGGCGCGCATCAATCCAATTGGATCGCACATGGACGCCGATCCGGCAACGGTGGTGAGCGTGCTGCGCGAGATGAAAGCCGTGGGAAAGGCTGTAATCGGAATGAAGATTCTGGGACAAGGCGATCTACGTGACCGCCAGGACGAAGCGATCCGGTACGCCCTGGGATTGGGAGTGCTGGACGCGTTTACGATTGGCGCGGAATCGGTTGCGGAACAGAAAGATTTGATGCGGCGAATTTCTGCAGCCTAGTGGCGAAGGCATCCGGAAAATTGCGGAGTAGCATTGGTTGTAGGTGGTCTTAGTTGTGAATTCATTGCGAGAACTTGGACGGATGCTGCTAGTGATGGGCGGACTACTGGCGCTTACCGGAGCATTTTTCTTTTTTGGAGGGAGGCTACCGTTTCGCTTGGGACACCTGCCGGGAGACATCGTCCACAAGGGCGAGAACACGACGTTTTATTTTCCGATAACGACAAGCATCGTAATTAGTGTGGGGTTAAGTCTGCTGTTGTGGGTGATTGGGCGGATGCGGCGATGAAGTTGACCGGTCACGGCGAAATCGAAGAGAGATTTCTCGCTACGCTCGTAATGACCGGTTGAGTGGTCCTGCTTTGGACGAAGTGAATGGCTGGGTCTAAACTCAGTCTGAGGATTCGCGAGCGCGTAGTGGTGCACAGGGGTTCAGCTTCCTTCATGGGACAACTTACATTTAACTTGCAACCGGAGAGACGAGTCTACACGGTCAGCGATCTGACTGCGCGGATACGGGACATCCTCGCTAAGAATTTCACGGATGTTTCGGTGACGGGCGAGATTTCGAATTGCCGCGAAGTGCAATCGGGCCATTGTTATTTTACGTTAAAGGATGACCGGGCGCAGATTCGTTGCGTTCTGTTCAAGACGCAGCGACGCGGGATGAAATTCCACCCTGAAGACGGCGTGCAAGTCGCGGTACGCGGCTCGATTAGTGTGTATGAGCAACGTGGCGACTACCAGATCTACGTGGAGTCGTTGGATCCGGTAGGCCGTGGCGCGTTGCAGTTGGCATTTGAGCAGTTGAAGAAGCGGCTCGAGGAAGAAGGATTATTCGGCGCGACGCGCAAAAAGCCATTGCCGCTATTGCCAAGCCGGATTGGACTGATTACATCGCCGACAGGCGCAGCGGTGCGCGACGTGGTGCAAATCCTGACGCGCCGGTTTCCAAACGTGCATCTCACATTGCATCCCGTTCATGTGCAGGGCGAAGGGGCGGCGGAAGAAATTGTGGAAGCGCTACGCTGCTTCAACAAAAAGTATCCGGTCGATGTGATCCTGCTAGTGCGTGGTGGCGGGTCGCTGGAAGATTTGTGGGAGTTTAACGAAGAGGTGCTGGCGCGAGCTGTAGCCGCATCTACAATTCCCGTGATCTGTGGAGTGGGCCACGAAACGGATTTCACGATTGCGGACTTCGTCGCGGATATTCGCGCGTCGACGCCCTCTGCTGCTGCCGAACTTGTGGTACAGACGCGACGGGAATTCGACAAGCATGTGGCTGACCTGCGGGATTCGTTGGAGGGCCTGCTGCGGTACCGGCTGATGGAATTTTCGCGCAAGGTGCACGAACTAGGCTCGCGCAAAGGATTTCACCGGCCTCTGGATCTGCTACGGCAACGACGACAACGTGCGGATGAGCTAACGGCGCGGCTGGCAGTGGGGCTGCGCGGAAGACTGGAAACTTCGCGAAGACGATTTACGACGGCGCATTTGCGTGTGGCGCGCTTTAATTTGCGGGTGAAGATTGGCACTCTGCACTTGCAAGCGCAACGGTATGGGATCGATCTTGGAGTTCGCGTGGAACGCATTATCCGAGGGAAGAAAGAGCGATTGGGGCGAGTAGCGTTGAAACTTCAGGAGCAGCCAGTGGGTCTGTTGCGAGAACGGCGCAAGCGGGTCGATGAACTTACGGCTTGCCTCGCGGCGGGATTACCCAAGCGAATTGAGACTGCGCAAAAGCGTTTCACGCTTGCATATGTGCAACTGCAGGAACGCAGCCCACTAAAGGTGCTGGAACGTGGGTACGCCATTGCGACGGATGTTTTTGGCAATGTCGTGAGAGATGCAGAGCAAGTAGTAATTGGAAGTGAACTGATCGTTCAGCTGCATCGTGGGCGACTGAACACCGAAGTGAAGAGGAAAGTTTGAACTAGTCTTCCTCGTCGCCAGAAACTTTGAGGACAGCCAGGAAAGCTTCCTGGGGAATGTCGACCTGGCCTACGCGCTTCATGCGTTTCTTGCCTTCTTTTTGTTTCTCCAGAAGCTTACGTTTACGGGAAATATCTCCGCCATAACACTTGGCGAGAACGTTTTTGCGGATAGCAGCTACGGTTTCACGAGCGATCACGCGACTGCCGATGGCGGCTTGGATCGGTACCTCGAACATCTGGCGCGGGATTAGCTTTCTCAGTCGGGTGACGAGATCGCGGCCACGTTCAACGGAAAATTCACGGTGAATAATCAGCGCCAAGGCGTCGACGGGTTCTCCGCCGACGAGAATATCGAGTTTGATCAAATCGGCTTCGACGTAGCCGGCCAGGTGGTAGTCGAGAGAAGCGTAGCCGCGCGAAACGCTCTTCAAGCGATCGTAGAAATCCAGCACGATTTCGTTGAGCGGCAATTCGTAGGTGAGCATCACGCGCGTAGGCGAGAGATACTCAAAATTCTTTTGGGTGCCGCGCTTGTCTTGGCAAAGCTGCAGAATTCCACCAACCGAATCATCGTTGGTGATAATCATCGCGGTGATGATGGGCTCTTCGATCTTTTCGATGTCGCTGGGGTTGGGGAATTTCGCGGGACTATCCACCTCGATGACCTGCCCACCAACCCGAGTGATGCGATAGCGAACGCTGGGAGCGGTGGTGATGAGATTCAGGCCAAATTCGCGCTCCAGACGTTCTTGAACGATTTCCAGATGTAATAGGCCGAGAAAACCGCAACGAAAGCCAAAACCAAGAGCAACAGAGTTTTCTGGCTCGTAGAAGAACGCGGCATCGTTGAGTTGAAGTTTTCCAAGGGCATCGCGCAGCGGTTCATATTCATCCGCCAACACGGGAAAAATTCCGGCGAAGACCATCGGTTTGATGGCTTCAAATCCGGGAAGCGCGGGAGCGGGACGAGATGCTTCGGTAACGGTGTCGCCCATGCGCGCATCGGCAACCCGCTTGATATTGGCGACAATAAAGCCAACGTCGCCGGCTTCGAGTTCATCCAAAGCGATGGGCTTGGGAGTTAGAGTCCCAAGCTGCTCGACTTCGTAAACCTCATTGGTGGCCACTAGGCGAATCTTCATGTGCTTGGTGATGCGGCCTTCCATCACGCGCACTAAGACCACGGCGCCCCGATAGATGTCGAACCAGGAATCGAATACAAGAGCTTGAAACGGATTTTGCGCATCGCCCTTGGGCGGCGGAATACGCTGGACGATAGCCTCGAGCACATCTTCTACGCCGATTCCACTTTTTGCGCTGATCATCAGAGCGTCAGCGGCCGGAATCGCCAGCACGTTTTCAATTTGTTCCTTAACGAAATCGGGCTGCGCGGCGGGCAAGTCAATTTTATTGATGACCGGCAAAATGGTCAGATTGTGAGACGCGGCAAGAAAAGTGTTAGCGACCGTTTGCGCTTCGACACCTTGGCTGGCATCGACGACCAGCAAGGCGCCTTCGCAGGCAGACAGCGCGCGCGAGACTTCATAAGAGAAATCGACGTGGCCGGGCGTGTCGATTAGATTCAGGCGATAAGTGTTGCCGTCTTTCGCTTTGTAGTGCAGGCGAATACTTTTCGCCTTGATGGTGATGCCGCGTTCGCGCTCCAGATCCATGGAATCGAGGACCTGCTCGTGCATTTCGCGCTGCGAGAGCGCTCCCGTAAGTTCAAGCAAGCGATCGGCAAGAGTGGACTTGCCGTGATCGATGTGCGCGATGATACAAAAATTGCGTATGAACTTTGGGTCCATTCGTATCCATAACCGCCAGGGTTGTTCCTGATGGTAATCCTGTGAGACTAACGGCGGGCGTTACTGGCCGGGCGGGCACACTGTGTTCCGCTCGAAAGCAAGCCGCATGAACCTCTAGTTTGCCACAAACGAGGAAGCGGCGCAGCCGAGGGGGACGCGAAAAGTGGAGGTCTTGGCAGATTGCCCATCAAGCGGGCAGTCTGGTTTGGCCAGCGTCGATGCGGGGTATATAGTGAAGCTTGGGTTGGTTCCAGCCACGAACCTCTCGAAGCTGCTTCCGAACCACAATTACGAAGGTACGTTGAGCCGATGGCCGCAGACGTCAGCAAAAATCTGGAGCGGGCGAAGAAATTCCTCGAGAAGAATCGCGTCGAGGACGCCATCGAGGCGTACTTGTCGGTGCTTTCCGAGTCTCCGCAGCATCAGGAGGCTTCGCAGGCGCTTGGGGATTTGTACACGCGGATGGAGTTGCCGGATCGCGCGGCGGTGTATTACGGATATTTGTTTGATTTGCTGATCGAACCCAAGGACGAGACGAAAGCGCTGGCGATTTACAACCGGTTTTTGAAAAATGCTTTGGCCTCGCAGCCTCCGGAACGCGTGGCACGCTATGCCTTCCTGCAGCAACGGCAGAACCATCCTGAAGAGGCGATTGAACAATACACGCGCGCGGCGGAAATGTTTAATGAAGCGAAGCGCGTAGAAGACGCTTTATTCTGCTGGGAGCGCACGGCGCAACTCGACCCGGACAATTTGTCACGGCAGATGAAGGTGGCAGAAGCAGCTGCGCAGATTGGCAAGAATGCGCTGGCTGCCAGGGCATTTCTTCGCGCCGGCCAACTGGCGACGGCGAGCGGAGCACAGCAGGACGCGCTGAAGTTGTTGGGGCGCGCCTACTCGATGGCACCGCAGGAGCGCAGCGTGGCACTTCTGTACGCGGAAGCAAAACTGCGAAATGGAGAATCGGCGGAAGCTGCGGCGCTGCTGGAGCCTTTCGCAGCAAGCGAGAGCGACGTCAATTTTCTCGAGACGTTCGCGGATGCCTTGAGGCATTCCGGCCAGTTAGATCGCGCCCGCTCGATATTAGAGCGGCTACTACGCGAAAAGAACGAAGGAATCACCCGCTTGTTTGATGTGGCCGATGCGTATGCCGATGCTGGCCAGGATCCTAAGACGGTTGAAATCCTCGCTACGGTAAAGCGGCGGTTGTTCGCCGACCGTAAGCCGAGCGAATTTACGGCTCAGCTAGAGGCTTTGGGCGCAAAGCATCCGGAATCGACGTCGATTTTGGAGTTTTGGTCCGGCATTTATAACGAACTGAACCGCGAGTCACAGTATTTCGAAGTGCTGATCAAACTGTTTGACGCTCACTTCAATTCCGGAAACTTTCAAAAAGCCAGCGAGGTTCTGGATCGTCTGGTGGATATCGATTCTTACGATTATCGGAATCAAGCGAGACTGGAAAAATTGCGGGGACACGCCGACGAGACGTTTCTACGGCGTGTGGCTGGGCGCATGGCCAAAGGCGCAAGCGTCACCGCAAATACAGCGCCGCCGAAGTCGGCGTCTAGCCAGGACGTGTCCGAGTCCACTCCGGTAACGGAGGAAGGGCGCAAGATGCAGGCGCTCGAAGACCTGATCGTGCAGACCGAGATCTTCCTGCAATATTCGTTGCAGGCCAAGGCGGTAGAACGGTTGCAAAAGATTGCCGCGATGTTTCCCGGAGAAGAAGAGCGCAATCCGCGATTGCAGAATTTGTATCAGACTGCGAATTGGTTTCCGAAAAGTCAGAGCAAGCCAGAAAAGCAAGAGGCGATTCCGAGAGTGCAGGCGGCACCGGTTGTTGAAGAGAAACCGACACCGCCGACTGGACGCACAGGTTCGTACACAGCGGAAACACTTCGCGACTTGACCAAGATCTCAGAGATCAACCAAAAGATTTTCCGGCAGCAGACGCCGCGCGCCATGTTGAACACGACCGTGAGCGAGGTCGGCGCGTACATGAAGGCAGGCAGGACACTGGCAGTGATCGGAATTCCGGGAAGGCCACCAGAAATGGCGGCGGAATATTGTTCGCCGGGACTACGACCGGCACCTGGCGCGCAAGTGGTGTTCCTATTGGCACAGATGGAAAAAGCTGTACCAGACGAGTTGGGTGGACTGGTGGTGGAATCGAGCGAAGGCTCGATCTTGGGTGAATTGGGAGTAGCCACGGCGCTCGGTGTGACCATTACGGACAAAGAAACGCAGGCCCCCGCGGGGATGTTAATCGTCGCGCATCAGGCGGGACACCGGTGGAAGCCGAACGAAACATACTTTTTGCAAGCAATTGGCGATCAGATGATGATGAGCGTGAGCCATACCAGGCTTCGCTCGCTGGTCCGACGCATGGGCGTGTCTGACGATCGCACCGGTTTGCTGAGTCGCAGTTCGTACGTAGGATGCCTGCTGAACGAGGCGGATCGTGCGCGAACCCAAGGAACGCCATTGACGCTGGCAATTTTGCAGATCGATCGAGGCGCGGACATGCTGCGGCAGCAAGGAGAGACGCCACTGGAACGGTTTCTCGAGCAGTTGGCGCGATCGCTGCAGCCGATGGTGCGGCAGAATGATATGGCGGTCAAATACACGTCGTGGGCGCTGGCGTTTATTCTTCCGGATACAACATTGTCCGGAGCGCAGAACCTGGTGGAGAAATTGCGACGCGCGGCGGCGGGAGTACGTCCGCCGTGGGACTCGACACAGATCACGCTGAGCGCGGGTATTGTGGAAGCGGCAGCTAAGCCGGATTATGAAAGCGAAGATATTGTTACGGACTTAATCAACCGGGCGGAATTTAGCGTGGAAGAAGCGCGGAAGCGCGGCGGCGATACGGTGGTGATCGAGGAAGCCACGGCTCACTAAGACTAAAGCATCGGCTTGGTTCATTGCGTTTGAAGAGTTAAAGGAAGTGACTGTCCCGCAGTTCTCCGGTGGTTTGTGGAGGACGCGCCGGTTGCAAGGCCACCCGCATCAAACGTACGCAAACTTATACAGGCGAGGCTACGGAATGTTTCCAACGGACGTTATTGTGGTTGCAGGCGCGCGCACACCGATGGCGCGGTATACCGGCGTGTTCTCTGAAGTGTCAGCAATTGATCTGGGCGCAAACGCGGCGAAGGCGGCGATTCAGCGGTCAGGAGTTTCGCCGGACGACGTGGATCATGTGGTGTTCGGGAATGTGTTGCAAACCAGCGCAGACGCAATATATGGTGCGCGACATGTTGGACTGAAGGCAGGACTGAAGACGGAAGCGCCGGCGGTAACTGTGAACCGGCTGTGCGGCTCGGGAATTGAAGCTATTGTACAAGGCGCGCATCGTTTGTTGCTGGGCGAGTCGGAGATTGTGTTGGCGGGCGGAATGGAAAACATGACGCAGGCTCCATTTGTAATTCGCGGAGCGCGAACCGGGTTGAAGTTGGGCGCGGGAGCTTTGGAGGATTTTCTTTTCGTGGGTTTGACCGACTCATATTGCGGAATGCCCATGGCGGTTACTGCAGAGAAATTGGCGGAGCAAACAGGAATTACGCGGAAGGACGCGGATGCGTATGCGCTGCGTAGTCAGCGGGCAGCGGAGGCATCTTACAGAGCAGGAAATTTTAAGGACGAAATCGCCCCGGTGGAAGTGAAGCAGGGGAAGAAGACAACTTTGGTGAGCGAGGACGATCACCGGCGTCCTGAAACGACCATGGAAACCTTGGAAAGGTTGCCGCCTTCGTTTAAGAAGGACGGGATTGTGACGGCTGGAAATGCCAGCGGAATCGTCGACGGAGCGGCAGCGGTGGTGTTGACGCGGGAAAAAACAGCGCGGGACCGCGGACTGAAACCGATTGGGAGAATCGTGTCATGGGGCGTGGCAGGAGTCGATCCGACGATTATGGGGATTGGACCTGTGCCTTCGACGCGGAAGGCGTTGCAAGCGGCTGGCCTGAAACTAGAGCAGATGGACCGCGTGGAAGTGAATGAAGCGTTCGCGGCGCAGTACTTGGCGGTGGAAAAGGAACTTGGACTGGACCGCGACAAAACGAACGTGAACGGCGGCGCGATCGCACAGGGACATCCACTAGGCGCGACCGGAACACGACTGGTGATCACCCTGCTGAATGAATTGCGGCGGAAAAATCTTCGTTACGGACTGGCGACAGCTTGCATTGGAGGCGGGCAGGGAATTGCAATCATCGTGGAAGCGCTAAAGAACTAAGCGGAAGAGAGTTCGCCGACCGGCTTTGGTACACTTTGAGGGTAAGTTGGGTAGTTAGTCCTGCCGGGTGTGACTCGCATTGAAGACGTGAGGAGAGCATGGCGATCGAAAAAGTCGGTGTCGTTGGGTGTGGCTTGATGGGCTCGGGAATTGCGCAGGTGAGCGCGCAAGCCGGCTTTCAAACGGTGGTTCGCGAGGTAAATGGGGAACTGGTTGAGAAGGGTTTGAAGGAGATTGAGAAAAATTTAGCAAGGTTGGTGGAGAAAGCGACGCTCACGGAAGCAGCAAAGACGGAAGTGCGCGGAAACCTGAAGGGGACCACGTCTCTGGAAGAGTTGAAGGATTGCGACGTGATTGTGGAAGCGATCATCGAGCAATTGCCGGTAAAGCGGGAACTGTTCTCGACGCTGGATGCCCTTTGCCCAGCGCGCACGATTTTTGCCAGTAATACGTCTTCACTGACGATTACGGAAATTGCGGCGGCAACGAAACGCCCGGAGCGATTCGTTGGATTACATTTTTTCAATCCAGTACCGGTGATGAAGCTGGTGGAAGTGGTGCGCACGATTGCAACCGACCCTGCTGTGTACGAGGAAATGGTGGCGTTTGGAGCCAAACTCGGCAAAACGCCAGTGCGAGCAAGCGATAGTGGCGGCTTCATCGTGAATCGTTTGCTGGTGCCCTATCTGCTCGATGCGATCCGCGCGTTGGAGGAAGGCGTCGGGTCAGTGGTGGATATCGATAATTCGATGAAACTGGGATGCGGCTATCCCATGGGGCCGTTCACATTGCTGGATTTTGTGGGGCTCGATACGACGTATTACATTTCGCAGATTATGTTTGACGAGTTCAAAGAGAAGCGCTTTGCCTCGCCGCCCTTGCTGAAGCGGATGGTGCTGGCCGGTTGGCACGGGAAGAAAACGGGCCGAGGCTTTTACGATTACGCCGATCCCGCGAAACCGAAACCGATCGAGTTATAAGGACACCGAGATGGCTTACGAAAATCTGCTGTACGAGAAAAAAGAAGGAATCGCGACGGTTACGTTTAATCGGCCGAAGGTGTTGAACGCGTTAAACCGGAAGACCATTGAAGAGTTGCACCACTTGCTGTTGGATGTCCGGGATGACGAAAGCGTGCGCGTTCTGATTCTGATTGGAGCGGGCGAGAAGGCATTCGTTGCGGGTGCAGACATCAATGAATTGGCGCAGCAGACGCCGGTGGATGGCAAGGAATTCTCGCTGTACGGGCAGAGCGTGTTTCACCTCCTGGAGACGATAGGTAAGCCATCGATATGCGCGATTAACGGATTCGCCCTGGGTGGAGGGTGCGAGTTGGCGCTTTCCTGTTCGATTCGAATTGCGAGCAAGAACGCGAAACTGGGTCAGCCAGAAGTAAGACTGGGCATCATTCCCGGCTATGGCGGCTCGCAAAGGTTGGCGCGGCTGTGCGGCAAGGGCGTGGCGCACGAGCTTTGCCTAACCGGAGAAATGATTACAGCGGAAGAAGCGCAACGCATCGGCCTGGTGAATCATGTGTATGAAGCCGCCGAGTTGCTCCCGGCAGCCGAGGCGATGGCCAAGAAGATTATCGAAAAGGCGCCGCTGGCCGTGAAATACTGCATGGAAGCGATCGAACGCGGAGTAGAAATGCCACAGGCGGAGGGATTATTCCTGGAGGCAACGCTTTTTGGATTGTGCTGCGCGACGGAAGACATGCGCGAAGGCACGAAGGCGTTTTTGGAAAAGCGGGCCGGGCAGTTTAAAGGACGATGAGAAATTGATGAGCGAGAAGATACAGCCAACAAAGATTGATGGAGGGTTGAGCGCGACGGGATTGCGGTTCGGCATTGCGGTGAGCCGCTTCAACAGCTTTATTACCGAGCGACTGTTGGAAGCCGCGGTCGATGCTTTGGCGCGGTCGGGGGCTACGAGCGAAGATGTGGATGTCGTGCACGTGCCAGGAGCATTTGAACTGCCGCTGGCGGCGAAGAAACTGGCGGCCACGGAGCGCTATGACGCATTGATCGCCATCGGATGTGTGCTGCGTGGCGAGACGGCCCATTACGATTACGTGTGTTCGGAAACGTCGCGAGGATTGCAACTCGCGCAGATGGACAGCGGCATACCCGTGATGTTTTGCGTGCTGACATGCGACACGCTGGAGCAGGCGATTGATCGTGCAGGATTGAAGGGCGGCAATAAAGGTTTTGAGGCGGGGCTCGGCGCCATTGAAATGGCTCAATTGTCGCGGAAGTTGCGCGCGCCGTTGAAAACCGAAGCATCTGCAGCAAAGGCACGGGGGAAATAGTGTCACTACGGTCAAAATCCCGCGAGTTTGCGATGCAAATGCTGTTTCAATGGGACATGAGCAGCCAGGACACAACGAGATTAGAAGCAAATTTCTGGAAGAGCGCTAAGGCGGCGGGACAGACGCGGGCGTTTGCGAATCAGTTGTTCGAAGGCGCGGCGCACGATTCGACAGCGCTGGATGAGTTGATCACCAAGCATGCGGACAACTGGCGATTGGATCGAATGGCGGCCATCGATCGTGCGATTTTGCGACTGTCACTGCATGAAATGCGAGCAACGGATACACCGGCGAAGGTGGTCATCAACGAAGCGGTGGAGTTAGCTAAGAAGTTTTCTTCGGAAGAATCTGGCGGATTTGTGAACGGGATCTTGGATACGTTTCGAAAAACGTTACCCAGTGCAACGGAAGCTTAGAGCCGTCAGGCCTTAGCGCACTGCGCCGTGCCGATCAGGTGCGAATCACTCCTTCAAATACCTTTACGGCTGCGCCACTGACGCGCGGGGTCAGCTTTTTACCCGTCTGTGAAACTTCCACTTCAATCTGACTGGGACGCCCCATTTCCACACCTTGCGTGACGTTTAAGGTGTGACCAGGCCCGAGCAGGCCGTGTTTGACGAGGTACGCACCAAGTGAGCCTGCAGCGGAGCCTGTGGCCGCATCTTCGTAGAGTTCCCAAGGCATCATGCCGCGGGCGAAGGCGTGGTGGCCATTGCCCAACGCAAAGCAATAGGCGAGAGCCCCTTGTTTGCCGAGGAGACGCGCCAGTTCGACCATGTTCATCTGAATTTTGGCGAGGGCAGCGCGATTACGAAGCGGCACCATCAAGTTGTAGATGCCAGTAGAGACAAATTCGGGCTCGAGTTTCGCGGCGAAGTCCTTAGGAGAAAGACCCAGAGCCGCTGCGAGCTTCTTTTTGTCGATGCTCGACGGTTTGAAGGACGCCTCCTTCTGGGTCATGGTTACGCGCTGCGGCCTGCCATCTTTGAAACGAATTTCGACGGGCAGAATACCCGCCCCGGTTTGCTGCAGAACGTGAACGCCACCTTCCTGGGCAGGAACAACGCCAAGCTCGGAAAGCAAAAACCAAGTGCCGATCACCGGGTGACCTGCGAGCTTCAGTTCTTCTTTGGTGGTAAAGATACGCAGGCGGGCGAGAGCGCGATCTTCCGTGGGCTTTTGCACGAAGACTGTTTCGGAGAGATTCATTTCACGCGCGATGGCCTGCATTTGCGCGTCGGACAGGCCGTCGCCATCGGTGATGACCGCGAGAGGATTGCCCTGGAAGCGTGTAATGGTGAAGACATCGAGAGTGTAGAAGCGGTGCTCCATGGGGACACGTATCTGTCTTGGCACGAGAGTCGAGAATTACAAACGCTCGAGTTGGCTGACAGTCCTTTCGTTGATGAGATTTCCCGTATTTAAAGTGGATTTTGGTTCGATGAGCAAGATGGAAACTTCTTCGTCGGCGACGGGGAGATGTTCTACGCCCCGCGGGACGATGACAAATTCGCCTTCGTGGATTAGAGCTTCGTGATCGCGAAATTTCATGCGGAGCGTACCTTTAACGACGAGAAAAAGTTCATCTTCTTGTTCGTGATGGTGCCAGATAAATTCACCCTTGAGTTTAACGGCTTTCACGTGGCAGTCGTTCACTTCACCGAGGATACGTGGATTGCAATAGTCGTTAAACATGGCGAATTTTTCGGCGAGATTTACGGTGTGCATGACGGCTCCTCACCCTAGCTGTTGAATGGATGCGACGGTGGCACTGAGAACATGTCTTGTAGTTTCGACGTCGTTGGTCTCCGAATAAATGCGTAATAGATTTTCTGTGCCGGACGCACGGATCATCAGCCATCCAATATCGCCGAGATATACTTTGATACCATCCATATTTTCGCGACGAACTACAGGCCACTGACCGAACTTCTTCAAGCTTTCATCCGAGAAATAATCGAGGGCCTTCTTTTTCTGTGCAGGTTGCACATCTAAATCAACGCGCCCATAGCGGTGCTCGCCGAATTCGGTATGAAGCGCGTGCATCAATTCGCCCAACGTTTTCCCGTGCCAAGCCATGAGCTCGGCCAGTAGCAGCGCTGAGACCGTGGCGTCGCGCTCGGGTAAATACAGACTGGTCCCGATGCCGCCACTCTCCTCGCCGCCAATCAGAATATTTTGTTCCAGCATGAGCTCGCAAATGTACTTAAAGCCGATGGGAACTTCATGAAGCTTGCGATTGAATTTCGCCGCGAGCTTGTCGATCAGCTTGGTAACAGAAAACGTTTTGGCGATGTCGCCGGGAAGTTGCCGGGTGCCGATGAGATGCCAGGTCATGAGCGCGAAGATCTGATGAGGGTTGACGAAGGCGCCGTCGCGATCGATGGCACCGATGCGATCGCCATCTCCGTCAGCGGCCAGACCAACATCATATTTGCCCGCGAGAACAGCTTGGCGAAGGGGGTCGATGTGCGGCTCTATGGGTTCGGGATGAACGCCACCGAAGAGCGGGTCACGCGTGCCGCGAATTTCGTCGCAAGGCACGCCATTGCGGGTGAAGAGTTCTTTGAGAAGGCCAGCGGCGGAGCCGTGCATGGGATCGGCGATAAAGCGGAATTTGGAATCGCGCAGACGTTTCCAGTCGATCAGTTTTTCGACGGTGTCGAGGTAGGGTTTGCGTGGCTCCAGCGTTTGAATCAGATCTCTGCGAGGCGGAAGCGGAGGCACCCCGGTGGCGAGAACTCCTGCAAGTTCCGTCTCAATGAGGGCGACGATAGAAGGCAGAGCGCTGCTCCCATAGCTGGCTTTGTATTTGATGCCATTCCACTGATAGGGATTGTGGCTCGCGGTGACCATGAGGCCGCCGGCAGCCTGGCGTTGACGTACGAGAAGAGAAATGGCGGGGGTGGGGCAGGGCTTGTCGGTAAGCCACACGGGCGTTCCGGTGGCGCTGATTACTTCTGCCAGCGAAGCGGCGATGCGTTCGGCGCCAAAGCGGTGGTCGAAACCGACGAGGACGCCTTTGCGAGCATCCTCCCCGCGCACAACATAGCGGGCGATGGCATGAGCTACGATGCGCGCGTTCGCGAAGGTGAAGTCGTTGGCGATGATGCCGCGCCACCCATCGGTGCCAAATTTGATCTGATCCATTTGTGGAGAAGTATACGCGAAGCTTGTTACTGGCTAAAGACGTGAGGGCCACAAAAAACCGATGACTGAGATTCTTCCGGCGAAATCTAGAGGAGGTGCTTGCGTTTTTTCGCTTCTAGAGACTTAACGATTTTACCGACGTCTTGCGCACGATCTCGCGGACAAATTAAAAGGGCGTCGGGAGTGTCGACGACCACGAGATCGCGAACGCCGATGGCGGCAACGAACTTGTTGGGGCTCCAGAAAAAGCAGCCGCGGGTATCCAAGGCTTCGCCCTCACCAACAAATACGTTATCGCTTAGATTTCGAGCTTGAAGTTCGTGAACGGCCGTCCACGAACCAATATCGCTCCAGCCCACTTCGGCGGGAATCACGTAAACACGGGGAGGACCGGGAAGTGAGGTGCTGCGTTCAAGAACGGCGTAATCGACCGAAATGTTTTCGAGCTTTGCGTATACCTTGTTTAGCTTAGCTGCGTAGCCAGGTTTGCCGATTTGTTTCGCCAGAGCTTCTAACGCTTCGAAGGTTTTGGGGAGATGAATCTTGAGCGCGTCGAGAAAGGTAGAAACGCGCCAGAAGAACATCCCAGCATTCCAGTGGTATTCGCCGGAACGCACGTATTCTTTGGCAATGTCCAGGTCAGGCTTTTCAGTGAAGCGATGGACCGGATAAACAGGAGTGCCATTTATGGCGATGGGATCGTTGATGCGCTCGATGTAGCCAAAACCTGTGTCTGGCCGCGTGGGAGGAATTCCTAAGACCACAATGCGTCCGGGTTGCTCGGCCACCTTTAACGCCGATTTAAGGATGGAGCGATAACGTTCTGGCTGCGCTATGTAAGTATCGGCGGGAAGAACAGCCATTAGCGCGTCCCCTTGTGCCGCACGCTGGATGTGGAACGCTGCCAGGGCGATCGCCGCGGCGGTGTTGCGACCAACGGGCTCCGTGAGGACACGTTTACGGGCAGCGGCTGGTAATTGCTTTTTCAAAGGATCAGCTTGCTCGGCATTGGTGACGGTCCAAATGTGGTCCGGAGATATCAGCGGATGAAGGCGAGCGACAGTCTGCTCCAGCATCGTTGTCTTTCCAACGATATTCAGGAGTTGCTTGGGAGTGCGCGTGCGGCTACGCGGCCAGAAGCGGGTGCCACGTCCTCCGGCCAGAATCACCGCATGAATGCCGAGCTTTTCTTTAGTCATATCGTTCCGGTCAACCGATCAGAACACGCGACAAGGCATGTTCCTCGAAACCTAAGCTACGAAGCTGACGGCGCAATTCAGTGCGATCCGGAATCGTGATGCGCAAAAGTGAAGTGGAACCATCGGGTTGCAGCAGGATGGATGGCAAGGAAGCCGGCAGAAACCAGCATTCGCCGACTGTGTATTGGATCGCGAAATCGGAATCAATCAGCTGTCCGCTGCCATGGAGGATAACCAGCAATTGGAATTGCGTGGGGTCACTCTCAATCGGTGTGGTCTTGTAACAGTCCCAACGCTCCGTGGAAAAAAAATCGCAGGCCACAAGCAGGTGTTTGTTGGCGTCTGGAGAATGGAGCGCGAGCGGAGGAATTTTGCCGCCTTGTATTCCAGAGAAGTGCGTTACTTGCAGCGCTTTATCAAGATGAAGCTCGCGCGGTTTGCCGGAAGAGTCGACGCGATCGTAATCGTACACGCGATAGGTGAGATCCGAGTATTCCTGGATTTCACACACGATGACGCCGGGACCGATGGCGTGCTGGGTTCCCGCGGGCACGAAGAAAGTATCGCCCGGGCGAACCGAGTGGTGCACAAACAAATCTTCGACCGACCCGTTGTGGACCGCATCGACGAATTGCGATTTCGTAATCCCCGGCTCGAGGCCGACCAGTAACTCCGCCCCGGGTTGTGCCCAGACGATGTGCCACATTTCTGTTTTGCCGCGACCACCGGCAGCCTGTTCATGCTGCGAGGCGAAGGCGTCGTCGGGATGCACCTGAATGGAAAGCTTATCTTGAGGAAAAATGAACTTTACGAGCACGGGAAAATCGGGAAGGGCAGCCAAGCGCGTACCTCGCCACTCAGCGGGCATAGCGTGCCATGCTGCTCCGAAAGAATGTCCCCGGAAGGGACCACTGGCGACGCGGCAATCCGTTGCGGTCAGCCAGGCTTCGCCGATGGGTTCCGTCAAATTTTGTTTTTGCGGATAAATGGGCGCAAGTGAGTTTGCGCCCCAGATCCGCGCGCTGAAGGTTGGGTCAACGCGAAATGGAACAGGCTCGACCACGGCTAGACGGCAGCTTCGGCGTGCACGAAAAAGTTCTCCAGGCGGCGAAGGCCTTCGTCAATGCGCTCGAGCGAAGTGGCGTAGGAGAGGCGCAGAAATCCCGGTGCGCCGAACGCTTCACCGGGCACCAGAGCGACATGAACTTTTTCGAGCAGGAGTTTGGAGAGTTCAGTGCAAGTTTTTGCGAGCGAATTCTTGCTATCGCCCAGATGTGCGGAAATGTTCGGAAATGCATAGAATGCTCCGGCTGGCCACTCGCAAGTGACTCCAGAGATTGTGCGCAGACCCTCGACGATGCGTTTACGGCGTTTGGTGTACTCCGCGAGCATGGGTGGCACGGTTTCCATCGTGCCGCGCATCGCCTCGAGTGCGGCGTACTGCGCGATGGAAGTAGGATTCGAAGTGGATTGGCTCTGGATTTTGACGATTGCCTGGATCAAGGGCTCGGGAGCAAGTGCGTAGCCGATGCGCCATCCGGTCATGGCGAACGTTTTCGAGACGGAGCCAATGATGATGACGTGTTCTTTCGAATCCTGAGCGCTGGCGATCGAAAACGGTTTGTGTGGGTGGTAAACGAAATGGGAGTAGCACTCGTCGGCCATCAACCAGATATTGCGCTTCTTGCAGATCGCAAGGATATGTTCGAATTCAGCGCCGTCCACCACGCCCCCGGTGGGATTGCTGGGGGAGTTGATGATGACGATTCTTGTTTTGGAGGTTATGGCCTTTTCAATGTCCGCAGCCTTGGCGCTAAAGCCGGTGTCCGGCCGGGTTTGAACAATGACCGGGGTGGCGCCTGCGTACTTAATGATGTCAGGGAAACTTACCCAGTACGGCGCAGGGAGAATTACTTCGTCTCCAGCCTGAACCAAAACACACATTGCGTTGAAGATGGCGTGTTTTCCGCCCACGGTAACCGCGCACTCCTTGGGCGTGTAGTTCGAGCCAAGTTCCCGGGAATGCCAAGCGGGAATAGCATCCCGCAGCGGTGCAATGCCCCCAGTGGGCGTGTACTTGGTGCGATTTTCCTCGATGGCCTTGATGGCGGCTTTCTTGATGTGGTCGGGCGTAGGGAAGTCTGGTTCGCCCGGACCGAAGTCCGCGATGTCGACCCCTTTGGCCTTAAGCTGCTCGGCGGCGCTGATAACCAAGGCGGTGGGCGATGTCTGGATGCGGTTGATGCGATTCGTGAGTTGCACGTGCTCTCCCTGGGAGCGAAATGAGTTTGTAACTAAACAGTCTTTAGGAAAACGGATAGAAATTCAATGCAGAATCGTTGCCGGCACGTAGAGCGGGAGGTTATAAGCAGAAACAACGCGGTGGCGCGATCAAGAGACTTTGGCGCGCAGCCGCTGTTCCACGACGGGGGGAACCAGGCCTACTAACGGACCGCCTAGCTGTGCAATCTCGCGAACTAGCTTTGCGCTGAGGTAGCTGTAGGGTTCGCCGGGCAACATAAACACAGTTTCGAGACGAGGTTCCAGCTTCCGATTCATTAACGCCATTTGGAGTTCGTATTCGTAGTCAGAGACGGCGCGAATGCCACGCAAGATGACAGCGGCGCCTCGTTTGCGGGCATAATCAACCAGCAGACCTTGAAAAACGTCGACCTCCACGGCATCCCACTGCTTGGTGACTTCGCGAAGCATCTCGACGCGTTCGGGGACGGAAAATAGCGGCTCTTTTTCAACGTTTTTCAGGACGGCGACGATGACTTTATCGAACATCTTTTCGCCGCGTTCGATAAGGTCAAGATGACCATTCGTCACCGGATCAAACGAACCTGGATAGATAGCGATGGAAGTCTTCATAGGCTAGGCGTAAGCACGCGGCACATTCTAACCCATTGGCCGGGAAAGCGGGAACAGGATTGGAGCTGGATGGTCCTCGCAAATCCTGTTGTTCCACCTGAAAGTGTGCCACTCTTTTGAGTTTCGTACTGACGACAGACAGGTATGACCACGGGGAGATACTGGATGATGAAGATTGCGGCGAGAGTTGGAATGATACTGGTGCTGTTGACAATCGGAAGCAAGAGCGTGATGACGAACGCACAAGCACAACCCCCAGCGATAGGGACTCTGAACGTCATGCCGCTTCCAGCGAAAATCCAGGTCAATAGCGGAATTCTGAAAATCGATGAGGGCTTTGCTGTCGCATTCGAAGGTCACCGGGAGTCAAGACTGGATCGCTCCGGCGAGCGATTTTTGGTGCAAATGCACCGGCTGACGGGAATTGTTGTAGGAACCACGCCAAGAGACGCGGCGAAGGCTACGTTGGTGGTCAGCACCGATCATGAAAGCAAGCCGGTGCAGGAAATCGGCGAGGACGAGACTTATACATTGGATGTGACCGCTTCTGGGGCGAAGATTCACGCAGCGAACCCGCTCGGTGCGATGCACGGGTTGCAGACGTTTTTGCAACTGGTCGCGATTACGCCGGATGGATTTGCGGTACCGGCCGTACATATTGAAGATGAGCCACGTTTTCCATGGCGTGGACTGATGATCGACGTGGCGCGGCATTTCACCCCGGTAGAGGTGGTGAAGCGAAACCTGGACGGAATGGAAGCCGTGAAGATGAACGTGTTTCACTGGCACCTTTCGGAAAATCAAGGCTTTCGCGTGGAAAGCCACAAGTATCCGAAATTGCAGCGTGAGGGTTCGGATGGTCAGTTTTATACCCAAGAAGAAATTCGCGACGTAATCGGCTATGCACGCGATCGTGGAATTCGCGTGGTACCCGAGTTTGATATGCCGGGGCACAGCACGGCTTGGTTTGTGGGGCACCCCGAATTGGCGAGTGGCAGCGGTCCTTACCAAATTGAACGACG
>JBAVNY010000037.1:0-2421 GCA_049691535.1 Candidatus Acidiferrum sp. | reverse complement strand
AGCGACGCTCTCGAGGGCGGTCGCGAGCACACGGCAGCGATTGTAGGTACAAAGAATGACGGTAACGCTGTTAGTCATAGGGAGCTATTGGGGCTGAAATTTTTGAGAGGCCTGGCGATTGGACCAGGGCAGAGAGCGGTGGAATAACTCAGCAATTTCTCCGGCGGTGGCCCAGGCGTGGCACTTGTGGGCGAAGCGTGTTTGTGGGTCGGATTCGCGCAGCCACCACCAAACTTTCTTGGGCAACATGCGCAGGGCGCGTTCGGAAAGACTGATAAATGAGCGGGGAATAAATGCCACCGGAGGGCGGTCGGCCTTCTCGCGAACTAGCGCGCGGCCGTAATCGAAATTGTAGGCGAGGAAATATTCTTTTTTGAGGCGATGCTCTTCGACGGCGTGGCGCACTACGGCGGAAGGTACGTAAAGAATTTGCGCGCCGCCCTTCATGACGCGAGTACCAAATTCCGTATCTTCGTAGCGAAGTTCGCTGCCGGGCATGGGACCCAGGTCAGTGCGAAATCCGCCGAATTTGGTGAAGACCTCTTTGCGAAAAGCCATGTTGTTGCCGATGGGCGGCTTCAGGAGCGGGCGCGGGTCTGGGCCCAGATCGAAGAGAGCGAGAATGCCGACGAGAGAGTGGACGCCTTCGACGGCCATCCAGGGTGGCGCGGAAAAATCTTTTGGAAGATAGACCCGGCCACCAGTGCCGGACCATTGAGGATCGGCGAAGGGCTTGGTGAGTTCGAAAAGCCAATTGGGTTCGACCGTAATGTCGTCGTCGATGAAGGCGAGGATGTCGCCTTGGGCTTCGCGAATGCCGCGATTGAGAGCGAAGGATTTGCCTTGCTGGGGTTCGAAGACATATCGGAAGTGGACGGGATCGCGGCGGCAAAATTCTTCGGCGACGGCACGGGTCTGGTCCTTGGAATTATTGTCGACGATCAGGACGTGCCAGCACACAGACTCGGGCACATGCGAGACCGCGAGACTATCGAGAGCCAACTTGAGGCTCTGCGAGCGGTTGTAGGTGCAGAGGATTACGGAAATATTCATGTCGTGCGGAAGCGCGAATAAAAGACTGAAGTTATTACGGCTCGCCAAAGAAAAGATTTCTATTTCCCAGCGAGCAAAGTTTTTGGTTGCGGGCGACTTTCGTCTTGTTGCTGCGTGGCATTCATTTCCGAGAGTTCGCCGGCGGCTACCCAGACGCGGCATTTCCAATAGAAGCGCTCTTTGGGATTGAGAGGCGACGCGGTCAACCAGCGGACGCCACGGGAGACAAGACTAATGTACGGACGAGGTATGCCCCAGACGGGAGCGCGCTTGCCGACTTGACGATATATGGCGCGGCCGTAGGCAAACCACCAAGAAAGGAAATATTTGGTGTTGAGGCGTTCCTTGGGAACCGGATGATAAATGATGGCGGAAGGCTCGTAGCGCAGGCGTTCCCCACCGGCGAGTAGACGAAGACCGAATTCGGTGTCCTCGTTGCCGATGAGATTGTTGCCGCAGCGGCCGAGATCGGGACGAAAACCACCGTATTTGGCGAACATGCTTTTGCGAAAAGCCATGTTGGCGCCGAAGGGGGGCTTGCTCAGTTCGCCAGCGACATTGCCATCGTTAAAAAGGGCGAGGACACCACTGGCGTCCATTACGCTGCCATCGAGAGTAAGCCAATCCGGCGGAATGAAATTCTGGGGCGGGCAGACGCGGCCGCCGGCTCCGGCCCAAGTGCCATCGTGAAAGGAACAGGTGAGATTGTGGAGCCAAGTGCGTTCGACGATGACATCGTCATCGGTGAACACAATGATTTCGCCGCGGGCTTCGTGAATGCCGGCGTTGCGAGCGTTGGAGAGACCTTGCTGGGATGCAAAGACGTACCGCACGCGGCCGGGATGACGTTCGCAGAATTCGTTGATGATGGCGCGAGTCTGATCTTTGGAATTATTGTCGACGACCAAGACTTCCCACTCGACGCCGGCCGGGAGGTTGGAAGCGAGGACGCTGCCAAGCGCGCTGCCAATACTGTTGGCGCGATTGTAAGTACAAAGGATGACGGTAATGTTCATGAAGTGCGGGCGTACTGGCTGAGTATGCTATTTTTTTGCTGCTTTGGCGACGCGAACGGCTTCATCGCGCGAAGCACAATTGGCCTGAAGCGAAAAGACGCGGTCGTAGGCGGCGCGGCTTTGCGCGCTGGCCTGCTGGAAATTGGCGAGGGCGGCGACTACAGCACCGGCGAAGGCCCGCGGGCTATCGTAGGCCTGAATTCCCGCGGCCTGAATTTGATCAAAGGGCATGCCGCGAAAAGCCTTGGAGGTGCCGACAAAAGGCTTGCCGAGCGCGAGAGCTTCGATGGTTTTAATGGAGGTGCCGGAGCCGGAAACCATGGGAGCGATGAGGCATCGCGCGGAAGAATAG
>JBAVNY010000036.1:0-5034 GCA_049691535.1 Candidatus Acidiferrum sp. | reverse complement strand
GGCTATCTCGCTATTAAGGCGATCAGTGCGTCAAGGCTCTCGCAACGTTTGGGTGTGGACGGAAGATGGATTTGCCAGGAACTGAGCGACGGTGGGTCCGACCGAGATGCAGGAAAGACTGCGATGGCCGCAGGGCGAGTCCAAGTAGATGACGGGGGCGACGATTGCGTTGGCAAAGCGAATAGCGGGATCAGGGTTCACAACATGATCTTGAGTTGAAACGATTACGAGCATCTTGGAGCGGACACGTTTGGCTACCTGTTCAAACGGGACGTGGAATTCACTAGGAATGTCGAGGGCCAGGATAGCTTCACGCTGGCGAATTTGATCCCAGGCGCTACCTGCGTCGCTGGTAGAACTTTTCCTGAGAGATGTGAGAAAGGTGTCGAAGTCGAGGGTGTGTGTGGTGACGTAGGTAGGAGAGGTGGCATTCATTTCGCCGATTTCCGCAGCAATGGCGATACCGCGAGTAAGCGGACCTTTGGGATTGCCGTTGTTCCATGCAGGATCGAGTTCGATGGCATCGATTTCGGAGGTCCAAAGCAATTTATCGGAGGAAGTGGATTGCGGCGAACCGTTCATCGGAATTGCGAGATCCATGAACTCTGGAAAGACGACGGCCCATTCGAAGGCCTGCATGCCACCCATGGAAAGTCCCATCACCGCGTGCAGATGGGAAAGTTGGAATATTTTTGTGGCCAGCTGATGTTCGGATTCCACCATGTCGCGAATCGTAAATTTCGGGAATTTTATGAGCGGCTGCACCGTGCTATTGGATGGCGATGAGGAAACTCCATTGCCGATGGAATCGATCAGGATGACGAAGTATTTGTTGGTATCGACGACACTGCCGGGGCCAATGAACGGAAGCAGATCTTCCGATCGTGCGCCGAGCCAGGTGGGCCAGAGAATGACATTGGATTTTCCGGCGTTCAACTTGCCGAGAGTACGATAGCCGAGACGAAGATCGTGGATGGTAGCTCCGCTTTGCAACTTGAAGTCGCCGAGATCGGTAAACTGCTGCTCGGGCTTAGGTTGAGAGCTCGGAGTCTGACTGTTGACTTGTTGACCTACAAGAAAGATGGAAGACAACAGAAGAGTCAGCGATAGACGCGTTGGCATACGGAATGGCTGAAGATAACACGAAAAATTGATGGCACGTGGGCAAGAAACCGGGGCTGAGAAAAACCTAAGAAAATGATTTAAAGCAGAGGACACAGAGGGCGCGGAGTTATGGGTGACGGGGACAAAAGAAATTGGGGTTGCGGATCTCGCGATCTGCAACCCCGAGGTGTTCGGAAACGGTCTGGTACTGAAATTAGGGTTTGGCTTGTGGTGCGGCCTGAGGCTGCGGAGGCGGCGCCTGTTGCGATTGTGGTTGGCCTTGAGGCTGAGCTTGAGGCTGACCTGCGGGCTGGCCTTCGGTCTTCGGAGCGATGGAGAGCAGCTCCACTTCGAAGACTAGCGTGGAGTTGGGGCCAATGTCTGGTCCAGCACCGCGATCGCCATAGCCGAGGTCGGGAGGAATGTAGAGTTCCCACTTGGAGCCGACGGGCATGAGCTGGAGCGCTTCAGTCCAACCCTTGATGATCTGCCCAACCGGGAAAGTGGCGGGCTGACCGCGCTTGTAGGAGCTATCGAATTCCTTGCCATCGATCAGCGTGCCTTTGTATTGCACGGTGACCGTGTCTGCGGCGGTCGGCTTGGGCCCCGTGCCTGGCTTGATGACTTTGTATTGCAAGCCATCCGCGGTGGTGACTACGCCTTGCTTGGACCTGTTTGCGGCGAGAAACGCATCGCCTGCAGTCTTATTAGCGGTGCCGGCTTGCACGCGCGTCTCCTCGGCCTTCTTTTTCATATCGGTCTGGAGGGCCCCGATAGCGTCTTGCGCCTCTTTGTCGGAGAGCAGCGGGGTGGCCCCGGAAAGGCCATCTTTGAGTCCGCGGTAGACAATGGCCGGATCGACGTCGACGGAATCCTTCTTCATGCTCTTGCCAATATTCATACCGATGGCGTAACTGACCTTGTCCTTATTGGTCTTGAGTGCCAAAGGGGCAGCAGTCTTGGAAGTGGTTGTTCCCGGCTTGGCGGCGGGAGTTTTTTGGGTAGTTTTCGCCGCAGGCGCTGCCGTGGAACCAGAAGCAGGAGCTTGGGGCGCGTTAGAGGCGGGAGTCTGGTGAGCCAGGCAAGAGCTGGCCAAGAACAGCGCTGCCGCGCAGAGGGAAACAGCTGAGAATGAATGGTGTCGTTGCATCGGAATATTGTCCCATTGGTTGGCGCAGGCCGCAAATTGAGGAATATTACGGTGTGGCTAAAGGGTGATGAACGGCGGCGAGGCGAGATGAGAACGCTTCGCGGCTCGTGGTGTTCTGAGTGAAGGAGAAAATGTCGGAAAAATGCTGAATAAGGTGAGGCTGGACCTCGCAAGGGGCGATGCTACGCGACAATAATTTTTCGAGAGAGGTGGCTTTACGATCGGCGATGCCGCAGGGAACGATGAGGTCAAAGTAGCGAAGATCGGTGGCCACGTTATAGGCAAAGCCGTGGGAAGTAATCCAGCGGCTGAGATGCACGCCGATAGCGGCAAGTTTTTCTTCCTGATCTCCGTGAGCTGATTTAACCCAGATGCCAGTTTTGCCGGTGACCGGAAACGAGGAGATACCGAAGTCGGCGGTGGCGCGAATCATGGATTCTTCAAGCGAGCGAACATACCAGTGCACATCGCGGCGAATGCGATCGAGATTGAGGATAGGATAGCCAACGATCTGGCCAGGTCCGTGGTAGGTGATGTCGCCGCCGCGATTGGTCTCGTGGAGTTCAACGCCTTTTTGGCGAAGGACATGTTCGCTGGCGAGAAGATTGGCGCGATTGCCGTTGCGCCCCAGGGTGATGACGTGAGGATGTTCGCAAAAGAGCAGAACATCCTCGATGGCGTCGAGTTTGCGCGCAAGGACGATGCGCTCTTGCAGAGTAAAGGCGTCGGCGTAAGAGATCAGCCCGAGGTCAACAATGAGCAGAGGACGCATGAAAACGTTTACCGCCGGGAGCCGCCAGCCAATAGCCTACAGCTGAACGATCTAGTCATTGCTCAAAAAAAACTGCGTACTAGACGTTGATCTGAAGGCCGCGGACGGAGGCGAAGGCGTCGCCCATACCTTCCCACACGGTGGGATGGGCATGCATCATGTTCATCATGTCGTCCACGGTGCCCTCGAGATTCAGAACAGTGGCCGCTTCGGAAAGAATTTCCGTAGCCAGCGGGCCAATGATGTGGATGCCCAGCACCTCGCCATATTTTTCGTCGGAAACAACTTTGATGAAGCCGCCGTGATTGCCAAGGATGGTGGCTTTGCTGTTGCCGAGAAACGGGAACTTGCCGATTTTGACCTGATGACCGGCGTCGCGCGCCTGTTTTTCGGTGAGGCCAATCGAACCGATCTGCGGTTCGCAGTAGGTGGCATTGGGAATACGAGTTTTAAGAATGCGGTGCGTGGGCTTGCCGGCAATGTGAGTGACGGCCACGATGCCTTCCATCATGGCAGCGTGCGCGAGCTGCGGCAGGCCAGCAACGATATCGCCGATGGCGAACAGGCCAGGCTCATCGGTTTCCATGACTTCGTTGACGTGAACAAAACCGCGTTCGACTTTGGCTTTGGATTTTTCCAGACCGCAATTGTCGGTCATCGCTTTGCGACCGACAGCGAGGAGCAATTTCTCGGCTTGCAGGGTTTGCGCTTTGCCGTCTTTATCCTTGAAGGACACGGTAACGCCCTTGGCGTCTTTCTTGACGCCATCGACAGCGCAACCGGTGAAAATGTTAATGCCCTTCTTTTTGTAGGTCTTCTCGAGTTCTGCAGAAATCTCTTCGTCTTCGACAGGGACGACACGCGGGAGAGCTTCGAGAATGGTGACCTGCGTGCCAAACGAATTGTAGATGGAGGCAAACTCGACGCCGACCGCGCCAGCACCAACAACGATCAGAGTTTTCGGGATGTCTGGGAGTTCAAGAATCGAGCGGTTGGTAAGAATGGTTTTGTGGTCGGGCTCGATGCCGGGCAGAGACTTGGCTTCCGAACCGCTAACCAGCAGGACGTTGTTGGCCTCAATGACCGAGCGCTTACCATCCTTTTCGACCGCGACGCGTCCGGGGCCGTCGTATTTGCCCCAGCCTTGCACCCACTCCACTTTGTTTTTCTTGAAAAGGAATTCGATGCCCTTCGCGTGTTTGGTGACAATTTTGGACTTGCGTGCCATCACGTTGGCCCAATTAACTTTTACGCCGGCGATTTCGAAACCAAGTTCGGCGCCATTTTTGATGTGCTCATAAACATCGGCGTGATGCAGTAGAACTTTGGTGGGAATGCAGCCGACGTGCAGACAAGTGCCGCCCAGATACGGATCTTTTTCAACCACGACAGTTTTCAGACCAAGTTCGCCAGCACGGATTGCGGCGACATAGCCCCCAGGTCCGCTGCCTATAATTGCGACATCATACTTTGCCACGCGTAATCTCCCTTCAAGAGGAACCCCAGCCGCACCGGTGTGATGATTGCGAAGCTACCTGGAAAGTGATGAGACCCAGGTTGGATTGCAGTGCGCAGACCTGTAAGGCCAATCAGAACCCGGCAGACAGTAGATTGTAGCAGCGGGCGAATGGGAGTCGCAACGCAGAGGGGTTCAAGCGGAGGTCGGAACAGAAAGGATTCCGAATTGGAACAGCGATTGGAGTGAAAAGCGAAGAGACGACGAAGAGCGGCATGATTTCTGCGATAAGAGTTATAGCGATAGTAATTTTACTATTGATAAATAACGTACACTGCTCTATAAAAGGGGAACGCAGCTAAGTACCTCCCGAATATCTACCACTGGTTATTACATTGAAGTAATAAAGCAACAGGCGGGAACCATGGGGAAAACCGAAGACACGCAGTGGCATTGCCTGAATCGGGATTGCGGCTGGTCCGCGGTGATGTCGATTAACGTAGAGGAAGCAGCGCCACGCTACGTATGTGGGTCGCCGATGCAAAGGTCGGC
>JBAVNY010000035.1:0-4244 GCA_049691535.1 Candidatus Acidiferrum sp. | reverse complement strand
GCATCAGCTCGTTGAAGACGGCGCTGCCAGGTGACACATGGCGAACGTTGCTACAGACCTTTCGAACGAAGATCTTTCTGTCATTGTCCGATGACTTCTCCGCAAAGGTAGCCAGTGAAATATGCGGCCAGGACGAGAAGTGGCGCGTGAACTACAACATCTCGGAAAGCGGACACGATTCGAGGGTCAGCTATCTGACTGGCAAGCCGCTGGCCGACAAGGCACACATCAGCACATCCAAAACCTACAGCCAGCAGCGGGACTACCGCTTCGACATGAAGACGTTCACGGAATTAAAGAACGCACAATCCGTCACTTTGGCCTATGACGGCCTCGATCCGCTGCCGCCTACCTTTTGCTATTTGAAGCCTTATTTCAACGATGTGAACAAGTCTTATTTTCGCCAGTTGGCGGACGGGCAACTGTAATGAACGGCTTCGAACTCATCCTACCGTTCCTGCGACCGATCCAGCACCTCATCCTGGATCCCGACATCAGCGAAATCATGGTCAACGGGCCCGACCGGATCTTCATTGAAAAAGACGGGTTTCTTCAATCGGTGCCCGGGGTGACACTCACTCCCGAATCGCTCATCGTCGCGGTCAAGAACATTGCGGGGCGTCTAGCGATGACATTTCGGAGGCCAAGCCCATCCTTGACTCTCGTCTGCCCGATGGGAGCCGTGTGGCCGCCGTCCTTCCACCTTGCAGCCTTCAAGGCGTTGCGCTGACGATACGAAAGTTCAATTCTCACAAATTCAAGATGAACGACCTTATTGAACGAGGAACTCTCACCCCGGGCCTCGCAAAACAGTTAGAAGAATTCGTAGTGCAGCGCAAGAACATCCTTATCTGTGGGGGTAGACGAAAAGGCGACCGCCTCACATCAATCTGTGGCGAGCACTTGAACGTGCGTGGCCAGCAGTAATTTATCGCGAAGAAAAATTTTCTTGAGGATTTGTTTCAACGACTGGTACAGTAAGTTTGTTCGGTACTGCGTGTTCCTGACGGATGGACGGATCACTGCCGGTTGCCTGACCCCGAAGGTGGCCAGACCAATCAATACAAGCGCTTCTGGCCCGGAACGATTTCTCAGTGCCGCGATTCAGGCTGAAACGGCAATCGCAATCCCCGTCTCACTTCATCGGTAAACGCAAGCCGACTTGAGTACCTTTTGGAACCTGGCTGCCTCCCCCGCGACCGCGAGGGCCACCGATCCCCTGACGCCTGGAACCAATTCGCCTCGTGAGAAAATTGCGCAGGTGACCCTCCGTTGCGTGCGCCCGCTGCAACTTTCCCTCCGATTTTGCGTACTACACTAGTAGCACCGGGTTTCATCTTTTCGGTCCTAGATTTTCATATGAAACGACTTCCTGTCCTTGTTGCGACTCTTCTTCTCGCACTTATGGCGATTTTGTCCGGAGGGGCGGCGCGCCGCGAATCCATCACCTTCGACGAAGTTGCGCATATCGGGGCCGGTGTGAGTTATCTGCAGAAACTGGATATGCGCATGAATCCAGAGCATCCGCCCCTGGCGAAAATTGTAGCGGCCATTCCGCTGGTAGTGCGCGGAGTGCGCGCCGATTATTCGGACGTATCGTGGTCGGTCAGCGGGCATGGCTGGGGCAACATGATGGGCGAATGGTCCTGGGGTCACACCATGATTGTGTCCTGGAATGATCGGGACTCGACGATGATGTGGGCTCGTGCGCCGATGCTGCTGCTCACGCTGATTTTGGGAGTGTTTGTCTACCGATATGCTGCGGAACTGGGCGGGCCGTGGGGCGGGCTGCTGTGCCTGGTTGCGTATGTCACCACTCCGGCGTTTTTGGTGTTCGGTCCACTGGTGTTGACGGACGTGGCGGTAACGTTGACCTCCCTACTGACACTCTGGAGCTTCGCAGAGCTCTGGCGCGCTCCCAGCCGTGCGACGCTGATCCCCTTTGGACTTTTGCTGGGCGCGGCGTTTCTGACGAAGTTTTCCTCAGGCTTTCTGCTGTTTGCGTTTCTAGCTTTTCGGCTAAGCCTTCGTTGGCTTCCCTTGCCGGACATGCCCCAAGGTCGAGAAGAACTTCGCGCGTGGCGGCGAGTTCGGGCACGCTATTTGTGGAAGGGCATTCTGCTCTCGGCCGTCACCGTATACGTGGTCTATCTCCTTCTGTCGTGGAACCAGCCCGGCGACGCGCTGCAGTTCCTGGGCCACAGCACCGCGGCCATGGTCGTGCGCCGGCTGCTCATGCCACCCTTTGTTTATTTTCGCGGACTCCTTTTCTTCGCCCTGAGTTCGAACCGGTCCACGTTCCTTCTCGGCCACTTCTATACGCACGGCGTGTGGTTTTACTTCCCGATTCTGTTTCTCCTCAAATCGACGCTGGCGTTTCTGCTGATGCTGGTCCTGGCGATTCCCATAGGGCTGATGGTGCGGAGCAAAGTTGCGGGCGCTTGCGTGGTTCCCGCCGAAAAGAGGTTCCACTGGCGAGCGGTATGGATTTTTTTCTTGGTCTTCGTGGCGTTTTGCATGCTCAGCCGAATGACTATCAGCATCCGGCATTTCACCATTCCGATCGTATTGCTGATTCTTTTGCTTGCGCCGGTGCCGCGCGCTTTGGGGCTGCTCGGGAAGAGCGGTTGGCCAGCGGCTCGTCTAGGCATGGTTGCCTACGTGGCATTGGCACTATCTTCGGTGGTGACAGTGGTGCGGCTGTATCCCCACTTCTTCCCCTTCGTGAACAGTCTTGGCTTCGGCCGTCCGGCGTACACGCTGGTTAGCGACTCGAACCTGGACTGGAACCAGGCGCTTCCGGAGGTCGAGGAATACGTGCAGCAACACGGGCTATCGCGCGTGCTGCTCGACCAATACGGCCTCAACGATCCCAATGTCTACGTTCCACAGGCGCAGTTGTGGAACTGCCAGTCGCCGTCACCCTCGGACGGAGGACAATGGGCGGTGGTCTCCGCCGGGATGATCGAAGACGCGCACAATTGCGTGTGGCTCTTGCACTATCCCAACGAAGCGATCGCCGCCGGGAGTATGTACGCGTTTCAACTTCCCGCGGTGATCCCGCCGGTGGGGGACCCCGCCGGGCCTCCTCGCGAGTCCGACTTCCACTATTTAGGCATACCCTCACCCGACGGTTCCGATATGCGGCTGACCTTCCTCAAATGCCTGCGGGACCCGAACCAGTTGCAGCCCACTCTGGACCACATGATGGCCGTATATCAGGCCGAGCAAGCGAAACGACGCGCACAGCGCGGAAAGTAAAGGTGCGCTACTCCGGCGTTTTGGCTTCTATAATCTCTTTCACGATTTGGCGGGCGCGTGATGTTCCTCGCGATGCGGCCAGAAGCCACGTCGTTACAGCAGGAACCTGTCCCGGCTTCTGCGGAAACTCCAAATAATTAAGGCAAGAGTCAGACCAAGGCCTGGTAAACGCGCCAGCAGTGACCGACCAATCGGTAGCGAGAAGCCGACCTATGCGCACGTCCCGATCTGGATTACCTCCGGTTCGCCGACGATCCGGGAGTTACCTCGCGTTGCGGGTCGAATCGCGAGGCGAAATGGGTCACTTCTACGGATAGCGCGTTTTCCATGCAGATGGAGCTTCGATTGTACAACGGTTTAGCAAGTTGAAAAGTCCTAGGCCCTGTTGTTCGGAATCAATCATTTAGCGCGGTGCACAACACCGATTGTCGGGTCGAAAAAGCCATTTGTGGGAACAATTGTTCTCCAAACTGTTCCCCCATTTCCGGAACATGAAACTTCAACGCGAAGCCGACTATTCAACAATACTTGTCCAGATTAAGAAATCCAACTTGCCCAAGGAAATTGGATTCTCGTTTGCGGTTCCGGCTATCAACGGCATTCGAAGTTGTTGGCATCCTCCGTGTCGCCCCGTCCTTTGTGGCGTGTTTGGGGTAAGGGCAAAATGGACGGCTGCGACCAGGATAGGCTTTTGCCTACCTTGTCCGGAGTCAGGCAGGAGTCGGTGGTCTTTCCTTCTTTGCAAGTCAGCGCCGCAGGATCAAAATCGCACGCCAGTGGATCTGAGATCATGCCATCGGCGACTCCGTCCTTGGCGTCACATTGCTTCAGAAGAGAATCGATGATCAGCTTGCGGTCCGCGTTTGTAATGGCCTGGGCGATGATTGGTTTGCCTTCGGCGTCTTTGGGCGCAATCTGGTTGAAGGCGACGGGGATCCATTTTTCGATGGCCAGATTCGATAGGCCGGTGCGCCGATCCGCGA
>JBAVNY010000034.1:0-7307 GCA_049691535.1 Candidatus Acidiferrum sp. | reverse complement strand
GGGCTCCGGGAAAACCACCACTACCGGTAAACTTTCCAAATGGCTTACGCAGCATGGACACCGGCCCATTGTCGTTTCCACGGACGTGTATCGGCCCGCGGCGCGAGAACAGTTGTTACAAGTTGCCAAGGCGATTGGCGTTCCGGTGTGGCCCGGAACTGGAACTGATAAGCCGCTGGAAATTGTGCGCGGCGCGATCAAGGAAGCGAAACTTTCTGCCAGCGACGTGATTCTGGTCGACACCGCGGGCCGTTTGCACATCGATGATGAGCTGATGAACGAGCTCTCGACGCTGAAGAAAGAATTGCAGCCCGTCGAAATGCTGTTCATCGCTGACGCTATGGTGGGGCAAGACGCAGTGCGCTCTGCGGGTGAGTTTCACAAGCGGCTCGGCCTGACTGGCGTGATTTTGACCAAGCTTGACGGTGACGCGCGAGGCGGCGCGGCGCTTTCCATCGGCAAAGTGACTGGGGCGGCGGTGAAGTTTGTGGGCCTCGGCGAAAAGTATGATGCGCTCGAGGGCTTTTACCCGGAACGCATCGTTTCGCGCGTGTTGGGCATGGGCGACATCATGTCGCTGATCGAGCGTGCCGAAATTTCGCTGGACAAGAAAGCGGCCATCGAGCTCGAACGCAAGCTGCGCAAGGAACAATTCACCCTGGAAGACTTCCGCGATCAGTTGAAGCAGATTCGCAAGATGGGCCCGCTCGAACAGTTGGTCGATATGCTCCCGAAGATTGGCCCATTACAAAATTTGCCCAAGGATGCGCAGGTTGACGAGAAAAAGTTGAAGCAAGTGGAAGCGATCATTAATTCCATGACCAATCAGGAACGGCGCGACCACAATGTGATCGACGGGAAACGTCGCAAGCGCATCGCCGCGGGAAGTGGCACCACGGTGCAAGATGTGAATCAGGTCATCAAGCAATACATGCAGATGCGCACCATGATGAAGCAGTACGGCGCCATGGCCTCCCGCGCAAAAATGAAGGGCCTGGGCAAGCTCGCCGGCCTCGGCTAGCCCTGGCTAGCTCCAGACTGTCTCGTTATATTTGGAGAGTCTGCCATGAAACTCAAACTGCGCGCCGTCGGAACTTCTACTGGGGTTGTTCTTCCCAGGGAATTTCTGAATCGACTTAAGGTCGAAAAAGGTGACCACCTTTTCGCGCTAGAAACTCCGGAAGGTTACCTGCTCACGCCGTACGTTCCCGAAGTGGAAGAACAAGCTAAAATCAGCCGCAAGCTCATGCGGAGATATCGCCATACGCTTCGCGCGCTTGCCTAGACTAGTGCCTAATTGGCTGGAGAGCGAGAGCCGCGATGCGTTCTGCCAACGATTGTGGATTTAGATCGGTACGGTTACAGAGGATGACGATGGAGAGGTCGTCATTCGGGAAGCGTTGAATCACGGTGCGAAAGCCCATGGTGCTGCCGCTGTGCCACATACGGGTGTGGCCTTCGTATGGATTGAGGAACCAGCCGAAGCCATACGCAACGGGCTTGCCGGGAGCGAGATTGTCGTCGTCCGGGTGATCCGGCCAGCGTGGCTCGGAACCGTTTGCCAGTCTGACCGGCGTTAAGGCGGGTTGCATTTCTGCTTCACTCAGCAGCGTGTGTTTTTCCAGCGCCTCATCCCATTTCGCCAGGTCGTTCACGTTGGAATAGACGCCGCCATCGCCCAAAGTCGCCGACGTGGAACTCTGGTCGGTCTCGCGCAGTTGGCCGTGCTCGACGGAATGCCCGTACGCGCGCGAAGAAATTTCGTTCTTACCCTTCACGTACACCAGCGAATGGTTCATGTGCAGCGGTTGGAAAATTCTATGTTGTAGGAAATCGCCGTACGATTCGCCGGACACTTTTGCGACAATCATGCCAAGCACCACATATCCCGAATTGCTGTACGCCCAACTCGTGCCAGGAGCAAATTTTCCGGCGGACTCCTTCTCCAACAATGCGAGAACTTCAGCGTCTTGGATCTGGTGCTCCGCGGACCATCGCGTCCCGTGCGCCTTCTCTTCCTTTTCCATCAGGTCTTCGTAGTCAGAAAGGCCGGAAGTATGATTCAACAAATTGCGCACCGTGATATTTCTTCCATACGAAGGGAAATCCGGGAAGATGTCGGTCAGCCGCTGTTGGTAATTCAGCTTCTTGTCGTGTACCAGCAGCATCACGGCCATCGCGGTAAATTGTTTCGTGACCGACGCCAACCGGAAATTCGTATCGGCATCGATTTTCGCGCCGCCGGGTGAAGAGCGCACGCCATACCCTTTTGCCAAGACAATTCGGCCGTGCTGTTTCACCACAACGGCCAGTCCAGGCTCGAGGGGTTTTGTCACGGAAGACAGTAGCGCGTCAGTTTTGTTTTGCGAATCGTCGCTCGCGCGGGTTCCTGCCGTGTACACGCATGTAGCAAGAAAGAGTCCTACCAACGCCGACACCAATTTCTTTTCGCGCATAAGTGCACCTTGGAAACGTTGGCAGCATACCATCCCCGCTCTTTGTTCATCAGCGCGTAACACAGGTAAGATAGTTCTCTCTTCTCGCCCAGGAACCCTATGACGCGCATAAAACTCGAGGAACCCCGCTTCTACTTTAACCGCCATTTGCAGTGGCTAGCCTTCAACGAGCGGGTGCTTGAAGAAGCGCGTGATTCTTCCAACCCGCTCCTGGAAAGGGTGAAGTTCCTGGCCATCACCGCCAACAATCTCGATGAATTCGTGGAAATTCGCGTCTCCAGCTTTCTGCAGAAAATTGAGCATGGCTCGCGCGACATAAGTCCGGATGGGCTCACGCCTGCCGAGGAACTTGAAGCCGTTTCTTCGGCCATGCAGCGCGCGGTGCGTGCCCAATATAAATGTTGGAATGACGAACTCTTGCCTCTGCTATCGCGCCACAACATCCGCATCTTGTCGGTCGAGCAACTCGACACCAAGGCCAGCCAAATGGCCAAGAAGTTCTACGAGCGTCGCGTTTATCCGATGTTGACGCCAGTAACGGTCGACCCCACGCACCCTTTTCCTCACGTGCTGAATAAAGCGCTGTGTATCGCGTTTCTTCTGCGGCGTCGCCGGAATGCCAGTTCCAAGCCGGTATTCGGCGTAGTGACTGTGCCGCGCGCGCTCCCTCGCTTGTTGCGGGTTCCATCAGGCAACGGCGGCATTCACCACGTGTTTTTGCAGGACCTCATCTCCACCTATGCCGACAAGTTGTATCGCGGTTACGAAATTCTCGCGTCCGCCCCATTTCGCATCACCCGCAACAGCAATCTGTATCTCGAAGAGGAAGAAGCGCGCACGCTTCTGGAAGCGGTCGACTTGCAAGTGGCGCAGCGTCGCAAGGGCCACGCCGTGCGTTTGGAAATCGGAGCCGGCGCACATCCCGAAATTGTTGACCATCTAGTTTCGACTTTTGAATTAGATGAGTCTCTCGTGTTTCGCGTGCCGGGGCCGGTGAATCTGCAGCGGCTGTTCCACTTATACGAGGAAACGCCGCGCCCGGACTTGAAATACCCTAAATTCGTGCCGCGCCAGGTGCACATCGGGCACGATGCGGATTCCTTCTTCGAGACATTGCGTCGTCAAGACGTCTTGTTGCACCATCCCTACGATTCCTACGATCCTGTGGTGAATTTCCTGCAGACGGCTGCGCACGATCCGCGCGTCCTTGCCATGAAACAAACCCTCTATCGCACCAACTCTGATTCGCCAATCGCGCGCGCATTACTTGAAGCGGCCGGCAAGAAGGAAGTCACCGTGGTGGTGGAGTTGAAAGCGAGTTTCGACGAGTCCACCAACATACGCTGGGCGCGCAGTTTCGAAGATGCAGGCGTGCAAGTCTTCCACGGCCTGGTGAATCTGAAAACCCATGCGAAGTTGGCGATGGTCGTGCGCCAGGATCCTGATGGAAAGATTCGCCGCTACGTGCATCTCGGCACTGGGAACTACAATCCATCCACGGCGCGCTATTACACCGACCTCAGTCTGTTTACCAGCGACGAACACATTACCGCCGCGGTCAACGATGTGTTCAACTACCTGACCGCGTATGCGGAAAAGTCTCACTACAAGCCGCTACTCGTTGCGCCCAAAGACATGGCCAAGACCTGCATCGCCTTAATCGATCGCGAGGCGCGCCATGCACGTCGTGGACGGCCCGCACGCATCATTGCGAAATGTAACGCCGTAGTCGATCCGCCCATCATCCGTGCCCTGTACCGTGCCTCACAGGCTGGCGTTGAAATCGATTTAATCACTCGCGGCCAGTGCACTTTGGTACCTGGATTGCGGGGAATTAGCAGTCGGATTCGGGTCCGCAGCATTGTGGGGCGCTTTTTGGAACACAGTCGCATTTTTTATTTCCAGAACGGCGACAGCCCGGAAATTTATTTGGGCAGCGCGGATTGGATGCCCCGCAACCTCTACGAGCGTGTCGAAGTGCTATTTCCATTGAAAGATGAAGATCTGAAAGAGCGCATCACCAACGAAATTCTGCCATCGTATCTCGCCGACAATCGAAAGGCACGGGTGCTGGGACCGCACGGCCTGTATACTCATCTGCACCGCGAGCGGGGCAAGAAAAGCTTCTCCGTGCAAGATCACTTGATGGCCTTGGCTCATGACGATGCGCATCGCGCGGCAGAATTGAAGGAGCGGCAAACGCAACTCGCGCACACCAACGGTCGGCCGGCCTCCACCGCAATCCACCCCTCGGAAGTGTCTGAACTGGAAGAGCAGGAAACCTCGAATGCAACCGTATGACCTGGTAGTGATTGGTTCCGGGCCTGGCGGGCAGCGTGCCGCCATCCAAGCCGCGAAAGCCGGCAAGCGCGCCGCCGTCGTCGAAAAGCTCACCATGCTGGGCGGTGTCTGCTTTAATACCGGCACCATCCCCAGCAAAACGATGCGCGAGGCGGTGCTGCACCTCTCCGGCTTCTACGATCAAGCGTTTTACGGCGCAAATCACTACATCAAAGAAAACGTTACGATGGGCGACCTCAATTTCCGCGTGAATCGCGTCATTGAGAATGAGTCCAACGTTTTGCAGGATCAGTTGAAGCGCAATGGCGTGGACCTCTATCACGGTATTGGCGGCTTCATCGATGCGCACCACATTCGGGTCGAGAACACTACGGGCTTCAATGAACTTGAAGCGCAATTCGTGGTAATCGCCACCGGAACCAAGCCGGCCGACAATCCAAAAGTCCCGGTGAATGGCCGCAACATCGTCAATAGCGACCAGATTCTTGGTATTCCTGTGGTGCCCAAAACGCTGATTGTCGTGGGCGGTGGTGTGATTGGCGTGGAATACGCCTGCATGTTTGCCACGCTTGGTGTGCGTGTGATTTTGGTCGAGAAGCGGCCGCGTTTATTGGAATTTGCCGACTCGGAAGTCGTCGAAGCGCTCAGCTACCAGATGCGCGATCGTCGTGCCACCATGCGGCTGAATGAAGAAGTGGAAAGCGTCGAAGAATTGCCCGACGGAAAAGTTGCCGCGAATCTGGTCAGCAAAAAGCGCATAATCGGCGACGCGCTTCTCTACGCTGTGGGCCGCCAGGGAAACATTGACCGCCTTAATTTGAAAGCTGCCGGCGTGGAAGCCGATGATCGTGGCCGCATTAAAGTCGATGCCGATTATCGCACCGCGCAGCCTCATATTTTTGCCGTCGGCGACGTCATTGGCTTTCCCAGTCTGGCTTCCGTTTCCATGGAACAGGGCCGCATCGCCTCCGCACGCGCCTTCGGACTGCACGTGGAGACCGATCCGGCTGGCTACCCGTACGGTATTTACACCATCCCGCAAATCTCGTTCATTGGAAAAACGGAAGAGCAGCTTACGCAGGAAGACGTTCCCTACGAAGTGGGCGTTGCCTACTACCGCGAAATCGCCCGCGGACAAATCTCCGGCCACACCGACGGCCGGCTGAAACTTCTCTTCCACCGTGAAACACTGGACCTGCTCGGCGTTCACATCTTCGGCGAAGATGCCGCCGAACTTCTCCACATCGGCCAAGCCGTCCTGCTGCTCAAAGGCAAAATCACCTACTTCATTCACACCGTTTTTAACTATCCAACCCTAGCTGAATGCTACAAAGCAGCAGCATTCAACGGCCTGAACCGGCTAAGTTAAATCCGCCAATTACTCCGAAGAGATATAACTCCATCGCAGGCGCCAGTGGCGCCCAAAGGCAGCGCGGCATATAATCGCTCGCACCGACCCTGCAGCATATTCCCAGGGGCTCTTTCCCGTTTCTCAAAGGAAATTTAATGACACTGACCAGAGGGTTTGTACGTTTGCTTGTGTTCGCAACATTGCTCGTTTCATCGCCGTTCGCAAGAACCGTGCTCGCCCAGACGGCAGAGGAAACGCTCCCCAGTGAAACTCCCGCAAAGCTTGTGCCCGTATATACCGGATTCGACTACGAAAAGCGCGAGGTGATGATTCCCATGCGCGACGGCGTGAAATTGCACACCGTCATTCTCATTCCGCAAGGCGCCAAAGGCGCACCGATCCTCCTCACGCGTACTCCTTACAACGCATCGGAGCAGAGCAGTCGCGCTAACAGCTCCCATCTCGGTCCTAGCCTCTATGGCTACGACAACGTGACCGACGTGATTGTCGAAGATGGATACATCCGTGTGATCCAGGATATCCGCGGCAAATACGGCTCCGAAGGCGACTACGTCATGACCCGCCCGCTACATGGGCCGATGAATCCAACGAACGTCGATCACTCCACCGACACGTACGACACCATCGACTGGCTGGTCAAAAATATTCCAGAGACGAACGGCAAAGTTGGAATCCTCGGAATTTCGTACGACGGCTTTTTGCCACTGATGGCGTTGGTAAATCCTCATCCCGCATTAAAAGTCGCGGTGCCAATGAATCCCATGGTCGACGGCTGGAAGGGCGACGACTGGTTTCACAACGGCGCATTCCGCGAGCAGAATATGCCGTACATCTACGAACAAGAAGCCACTCGCACCAATGAAGCGAAGTGGTGGACCAGCGCTTTCGACGACTACGATTTTTACATGCATGCAGGTTCCGCAGGCGAATTGGGACGTCAGCACGGCCTGGAGCAGGTAGGATTCTGGCGCAAAATTCTCGAGCATCCCAGCTACGACTCTTTCTGGCAGCAGCAAGCGATGGATCAGATCCTCGGTGCGCAACCCGTGAAGGTTCCGACGATGATTGTTGGAGGACTGTGGGATCAGGAAGACATCTACGGCGCGCCAGCCGTTTATCACGCCCTGAAAGCCAAAGACACCGGTAACGATAAAGTTTTTCTCTCCATCGGTCCGTGG
>JBAVNY010000033.1:0-4251 GCA_049691535.1 Candidatus Acidiferrum sp. | reverse complement strand
GCCGACGAAGACGTCGGAAGGAAAATGCTGACGCGCGCGATAACGCGAATAATCGACAAGAGAGGCAAGGCTATATACGATGATTTTAGTTAACGGTCCGGGATACTCGTGCGCTACGATGGTCGCCGCCGCCCACGCGGCTGTAGCATGTTCCGATGGAAACGAAACACCGCCTTGGAAGAATTGACCCGTTCCGTCACCTTCCATAGGACGCTGGCGTCCCAAGGAGTACTTCATTGCTTCCGTTACGACGATGCTGTTGATAACAGCTTCTCCCGCAAGGAAGCCAGTCTCGCGCCAGTGCGGATTATGCTTGGGAAAGCTAAAGAGATACATCGCTCCGGCACCACCAAGCAGCGCCGCCACACTCGCATTTGAGACTGTATTGTAGTGACTGACCGTCGTCGGATTATGCGACACGTGCCGGGCCATGTCGGCGTCGGTGACTAAGAATCCTGCGGTGATACCACTGAGTGGCACCAGCCAATTGGCGTCTTGCCAACGGAGTTGTGCCGGACTCGTCCAAATTTGCTTTTGGTCTTCCAAGAATCTCCCACCTAATCCCTTAAAACTATGCGGCAAAGTCGTCGATGTCTCTTTTTCCTTGTCTTCGTCAGTAGTTGCACTCTGGTCCTGTGCTTCGGCCTTGTCGGCTTTATCCGAACCTGGCTTGGATGTTTGTCCCGTGGTCGTCTCTTGGGGCTGAGTTACCGATGACGTCTTCTCTTTGTTGTCGGGCTGCTGAGAAAACGCGGGCAGACTTCCAAACCAAATCGATCCAAACACCAGACATGCGAACATTTGCACAATTGGTCGTATCAAACCCGCTCCCCTACGGATGGATATAAGCGACAGCTAGTGCTACGGAGGCAGCAAGTTGGCCCGCCTGCATTACGGTTGTCCAGTGGGGTCCGCCTACCTTTGGCGCCTTTTCGGGCACAATGATGGTGTCGCCGGATCTTAAGGCGGTACTGAGTGGATCGCCGAGCCACCAACCATTGCTGTTATTTTTAGCCGAGATTACCGAGCCGTCAGCCCGAATTACAAACACGCCCTTCTTATCTGCCATGGGAGTTAATCCGCCAGCTTGGCTCAGGTACCACTTGGCCGATCGATCGGACTGCAAACTGATTGCTGTGGGATTAAATATCTGCCCCGTGACCAAAACAGTCCCTGGGTTCTTGGGAACGTAGAGCTCGTCTCCATCCTTCAGCGTGATATCGGCTCCGGTATTTTTCCAGGCGGCGATGTCCTTCTGAATATGGATGACCACTCGGCCGACCGGCTCTTTGGCTGCCAGTTGGGCCAGCGTCGAGTCGGTCTCCGCGAGTGCGGTCAACTTTTGATTCTTTTGATCTTCGGTGTTTTCCGGCAGAGCCAATAACTGGACTCTCTCGGCTTTAATACGGTTGATCAATTCCATCTGCGACTTCTGTTCGATGTCACGAACGTCGCGCCGAGTTAAGAGCGCGCCATAAGGATAGGCGTTCTTTGACAAACCCCCGGCCCGCGCCAGTACGGAACTGAGCCTGTCGCCGGGCTGGATGCCATACGTGGACGGGTGCATTACCTCACCGCCGACTTTGATAGAAGCGCCGATGTCCTTCCAACCGGGAACCTGCCGGATGGCCAGCACGTCGCCTCCATGCAGAGGCACGTCTTCGGTGGGATTCCCATTGACCAGTGACGAGAGAGAGATTTGTACATGCTGTGCCGTGCCACCAGAAGCTGCGTAGCGCGTCAAATCAGCCATATTTGTGTCGGCGCTGCGTTTCAGCCCGCCGGCGGCTTGAATCAGATCTTCAGCACGCATATTCCCGGTATAGGGGTATCGGCCTGGCTTCGGCACTTCACCCGTGATTTCGACCGTGCTCGCATCGACACTCAGGCTATTGCTATGAATCAACAAACGATCGCGCGGCTGCAGCAGAATGTTGTCCGCAACGCTACCGTTCATCGCTTCCCGCAAGTTCACGCTGAAGATTTTCGAGGTTCCGTCCGGATTAATTCGGAAGAGCTGCGCGGAATCAAGCGAAGCGTTGGGCCCCAATCCACCGGCAAGAAACACTGCATCACGAAGAGAAGCCTGTCCGGAGGTTCTGTACGTGCCGGGAGAACGGACTTCACCACCAACGGAAACCACGGGCGCAGGCTCAAAATCAAAGCGGCTGAAAACGCGCACGGTGTCTAAGGGTTGGAGAATCGGAGCGGAGGCGGGATCCTCCATCGCGGCTGCTAGATCAAAACTTACGACAGAAGGGCGGAAATCCGGTGGGTTCAGCCGAATGATTTCTCCATAATGCGGGGCTGGCTCCGGCAACAAGTCCTTATAGGAAGTGATGATGTCCGTTAGCCTCATTCCTTTTTGGTACGAATACTTGCCGGGTCGAAGCAGGTGCCCCTGTACGTAAATCATGTCCTGATTGTAGGGAGCAATGGGAAAGATGTGAATTTCGTCGCCGTCTTTTACGTTGAAAGTCGCCAACTGCGAATCTGCGCCGCCTTCCGGCGACAAGTCTAGGCTGAGCATGGTGTGCTTCTCATGGGCTTCCAGGCGCTGCACTTCCACGTGCTTCAGGGTGGCAGCAGGCAAAATGCCGCCAGCCAAATCGAGTGCTTCGGCCAGCGTCTTCTCATCACGCAGTTCGTAGACAGCTGGCCGACGTACCATTCCGGTGATTGTCACCTGTGGTCCAATCGGCGGCACCATTAACGTGTCGCCGTTATCTAATTTCTTCGCGTCTGGCGTAACCCCGTGTAAAAGCAAATCGTAAGTGTCCACCGTTTCTACTAGCTGACGTCCGTGATAATGCTTCAGCAAACGGAGCGAGCCGCGTTGGGTCACACCGCCCGAAGCAACCAGCGCATTTAAGGGGGTTGAGAGTGAACTGATGTCGTAGGCTCCAGGCTCACTCACCTCACCAACTACGTACACGCGCACGGTTCGCAATCGAGACACTGAAACATCGGCAGAGGTGTCGCGATACTGTGACGCAAGAGCCTTCTGCACCAGTTGCTGAACATCTCCAAGGGTCCGCCCGCTTACTTGTACGGGACCAGTCTCCGGCAGCGAAATACGACCTTCGCGATCGACGAGCCGCACAAAACGTGTGGACACTCCTCCCCACATATCAACCGAAAGACTGTCTCCAGGACCTACCACGTAATCTGGTCCAACCGGTAAATCCATAGGAAGTGACCTGGAATTTCTCATGCCGTCGCGAAAGATTTGAGCTCCAAACCGCTGGGGAGCGCCGTCCCGCGAGGGCGCTTGCACATATAAGTCATACAAAGAGGGGATATCCGCATACGGACTAGGTTCGTGAACCATGACGGCTGGTCCCAGCTCCTTGGTGCGAACGAGAGAAGTACGGCGGTAAGAATCATTACTATTCGAGGATCCCGAGTTGCCATTGCCGTTCATCGAGGAAAGATCGGATGGCGCTAACCCACCTTGGAGGCTTTGCAATGCGAGCGCCCGATTTGGATCCATCGACGAAAAGTCAAGCATCCCCGACATTCCGGAACTTTGGCCGTTACTGCTGCCTCCCATCAAAGAGTCACTGCCGCCCCGCCTCGTTGCACCACCACTCAGAGGTGAAGAATCCTGAGATGAAAATCCGGACAAACCACTCCCGCCACTTCCGCCCAATAAGTCGGCACCACCTGCTTGTGCGCGGAGGATCTGAGCACCGGAATTTTGCGGAAGGTTCTCGTCCGGAGCTCCCTGTGGCTCGTTACGTTGATTGTTGCCGCCCGGAACAGTTTGATCCTGCTCACCTCGGGTGCGACTCGGTATCCGATCCCTGCAGTCAACGTCGTCAATGTTACCGTTACCCTGAGTCTCGGCAGTGGTGCTACTACAAACATCGGATTGAGCTTGGCGCTGCGATTTTTTCAATTCGGCATAGTATTGGTCGTCTTGCGCCTCGGTCTGGACTAATTTCCTGGCGCGTTCCTTGAGTATGAAGTCTTGTTGCTTTCCCATCTCTGACTCGGGGTTAACGCTCGGTTCCAGGTACCCGTAGCGCTGGACCAGTCTTGTGGCAACAGCGCGTAACCGCACATCGTTTGTAAGACGTTCAAAAACCGCGGAATCGGTCAAATCCAGATCAGAGATTACCTGACCGTTGTCACTGGCATCTTTCGCGATCCAGCGTTTCAGTTCCACCAGTAATCCTACATCCTTCAGCAAGATGGCCTTAATCTGAGCGGCTGAGGCTGCGACTCGGTCGAGATTCTGTCTGGTCA
>JBAVNY010000032.1:0-14761 GCA_049691535.1 Candidatus Acidiferrum sp. | reverse complement strand
GGACAGCGCTACACCTAGCAGCCGCACTTTTCGTTTGGTGTCGCGGTGCTCGCGGAATTGATGGAGAAACACGGCGAAGATGTCCCCGTCTAACTGGGCTGGTTCCTGCAACGTTTTTGACCGCGTGTACGTGTCGAATCCGGCGTAGCGGATCGTCAGGGTGAGCGTTCGCGCGGAAAGGCCTGCCTCGCGCAAGCGTTTGCAGGCCTTCTGCGACAGATGGCTCAACATCGACTCCATTTGCTCGACATCGGTGGTGTCTTCGCCGAAGGTGTGGTTCTGCGAAATGGATTTCGGCTCGGCATCGATTAGGAATTCGTAGGCATCGCCGCCGCGCGATTTGCGATACAGCGCTGTGCCCCACTGCCCAAAAATCTTTTCCAGCTTCTCCTGCGAATGCGCTGCAAGTTGCTCGACTTTTTCAATGCCTAGGGCGCGCAACGCACGCTCGGTCACTTCGCCGATCCCGGGAATCTTGCGGATTGGCAGAGGCGCCAGAAAGCGGGCCTCCATGCCGGGCGCTACCCACACCAGGCCGCGCGGCTTTCCTTGTTCGGAGGCGACCTTGGCCACCAGGCGTGTGGTAGCCAGCCCGCCGGAGCAGGGAAGCTTCGTTTCGCGGGTGATGGTACGCAACAATTTATCGGCGGCAGCGAGTGGCGGACCATGAAGCCGTTCCGTCCCGCTCAGGTCCAGATAAGCCTCATCGATGGAGACCATTTCGACGATTGGAGAAAACTGGGCAAGGATGGTGGCGACGCGATCGCTCCATTCGGAATATTTTGTGTGGTGACCATCCAGGAAAATCGCATGCGGGCAGAGTTTCGCAGCGGTGCGCAGCGGCATTGCTGATTGAATGCCGAATTTTCGCGCTTCGTAACTCGCGGCGGAAACTACGCCACGCTGATCGGGCCGGCCCCCAACAACTACGGGCTTGCCACGAAGCTCGGGCCGCTCGAGCAATTCCACCGATACAAAAAACGCGTCCATATCGACGTGCAAAATGGAGGAATGCAGGGGAATTTCACGAGGCTCGGCAGCATCGTGTTTCGCTCGGAATCGAGCCAGGTCCGGCATGAAGTAAGACTACGCTCAACACCTGTAGCGAACAACAGGCGAACTCTAGTTAAATTGTTCAGCAGGTTTCAAATTTTTTCGGCGGCGAGGATCCGGGGAATGCCGGCAAGGTCCTTGGTCACGCCGACGTTGGTCCATTGTGGAGTTGCCAGAAGCGGTTGAACGGCGGGAAGGCTGTCATGCCCCAGCTCCAGAACCAACAATCCCTCAGGTTTCAAAAGGTGCTGCGCTTGCGCCACTAGCGGGCCGTACAGTTCGTATCCTTCTTCGCCGCCGAACAGCGCCAAGTTGGGCTCGTGCTCACGCACTTCCCGCGCCAACGTTTCTTCTTCGCGTCTGCCAATGTATGGCGGGTTGCTGACGATCACATCGAATAGTACTTGCGCAGGGGAAGAGGCTGTTGGCAAAAAGGCGCTGAGCAGATCGCATTCCCGAAACTCGATGCGCGCGACAAAACCGAGTTTCGCCGCGTTACGTCGAGCAATCGTCAACGCTGCTGGGGAAATATCGCTCGCAAAGATTTTCGCGGCTGGCAGTTCTTTCGCCAACGCAATCGCGATACAACCAGAACCGGTGCCGACATCGACGAGTGTGACGCTCTCCCCATTGAGTTTTGCGGGGCGCTTGGCGCGAACCTCGCGCACTGCCAACCGATCGAGCGCCACCTCAATTAAATGCTCTGTCTCCGGACGCGGGATCAATACATCTGGCGTGACTTCGAATTCCAATCCCCAAAATTCCTGCTTGCCGGTCAAATGTTGCGTCGGCTCGCCGGCAATTCGTCGCTCCAACAGCACGGAAAATCGCTCCACCAATTCGTCAGGAAGTATTTCTTCGGGATTGGAGTACAGCCACACGCGATCTCGGCCAACGACGTGTAACAACAAAAGTTCCGCAGCCAGCGTGTACCACGAAACCTGCGCCTCACGCAGCCGGCCAATTCCATAGCGCAAAAGTTCGCGGAGCGATTTGTCAGCCAGCACCGACCTCATCCGATCAGATGTTCCTTCTGTCGCCCGCTGGCCTCCAGCGACCCATAAGCGACGCCAGTGCCAGCATACGCATAATTGCCAACCGCCAGCGCACCCAGCGCGGCACGTCCTACCGCCAATCCACCAAACGCGCGCCAGCCGACTGCAATCCCTGCTAGCGCGACAATTCCTATCGACAATCCGCCCAGAGAAATCACGCCCAGCGCCACGCCGCCGATGGCAATCACTCCAATTGCCACGCCGCCGACGGCCACAATTCCCGTCGCGCGCACGCCCAACGCGATAATTCCGTGTGCCGCGGGGCTGTACGACACCAACGGCAATCCGCCAATGCGCATCGAGGATTCGTAGACATAATCCTTCGACAGCGCCACCGCCGTGACCAGATGGGTGATGCCCACGCAGGCCACCATGTACAAAATAAAAAACGCCCAAAACGGCATCATGATTTTGTGGATGCGATCCGGATCGGCCATCGACTCGCTGATATCCCGCATCCATTGCGGACCGCGTTTCGAACCTGGACGTGTGAGCATGACTTCCTCCTTGCGGAAGATTTATGCCTCGGCCAACTCCTGCTTGAGCCGTTCGGCTTCGTAATGCGAAACGAGGCCGTCGACGAGCGGAGCGAGTTTCCCATCCATGACTTCAGTCAGTTGGTGAATTGTGAGGCCGATGCGATGATCGGTCACGCGATTCTGAGGATAGTTATAAGTACGAATTTTTTCCGAGCGATCGCCGGTCTTGATCTGCCCGCGACGTTCGGCGCCCATGGCGGCTTGTTGCTTTTCCAGTTCCATTTCGTAAAGACGCGAGCGCAACACGCGCATGGCCTTGGCGCGATTCTTGATCTGGGATTTTTCGTCTTGCTGCGAAACGACCAGCCCGCTGGGCAAGTGGGTGATACGCACGGCAGAATAGGTGGTGTTCACCGACTGGCCGCCGGGACCTGAGGAACAAAACGTGTCGATGCGCAGATCCTTGGCTTCAATCTTGATGTCGATGTCGTCTGCTTCGGGCAAGACCGCGACCGTTGCGGCCGAAGTGTGAATGCGACCCTGCGTTTCGGTAGTCGGGACGCGCTGCACGCGATGTACGCCACTTTCATACTTCAATTTCGAATACACCTTGTTGCCCTGAATTGCGGCGATTACTTCTTTCATTCCACCCATCGACGATGGAGAGCTCTCCAGGATTTCCACCTTCCAGCCTTGTGATTCCGCGTAGCGCGAGTACATGCGGAAAATATCGCCAGCGAAGATGGCGGCTTCGTCGCCGCCGGTGCCGCCGCGAATCTCCACGATGATGTTTTTGTCGTCGTTGGGATCTTTGGGCAGCAGCAACAGCTTTAATTCGCGCTCGATTTGTTCCCCACGAACGGCGAGGAGTTTTTCTTCTTCCTGCGCCATGTGCCGCATGTCCGCATCTTCGGACTCCACCACCATCTGGTGCGCCCCGGCCAGATCCTTTTCGATCTGTTTGTACTCGCGATGCTTGTTGACGATTTGCTCCAACTCGGAGTGTTGCTTGGCCAGCTTCTGGAAACGCGAAGAATCGGCGGCAATCTCGGCCGAGGAGAGTTGCAGAGTCATTTCCTGGTAGCGGGTGTCCAGCTGGTCGAGTTTTTCAGAAAGCGTGAGAACCGACATTGCTCATCCTTTGTAGTAGTTAGTTACTAGCTTACCGCGTTCAGGCAGAGCGCGGTCGAAAAACGAAAAGTTAAAAATGATTGAGGAACGAGAATAGCTCCCGTGTTAGGGAGAAGGTAGGCGACCGCTAATAAAACGAGGCGTACATAGGCTTGCTTCGATAAGAATAACGCGGAAACCGTAGCCGCGCAATTCGCCTCTCAGCCGGTTGCTCCTGGTAAGCGCGGTGTACTACGATGAGCAAATCTCATGAGTGAAGCCACCCGCATCGCGCTGGAAAGTGTTTCTGAATCGTCGCAAGAGACCCCGCTGCAGACCGACCTCGGCTTCCTGTGGGATTTTTGGTATCCGGCGCTGCGCAGCGACGAAATTTACGGCAAGCACCTCGCCAAGACCATGCTCCTGGAAGTGCCGCTGGTGCTCGGGCGCACGTCCGAAGGAAAAGCGTTCGCCATGCGCGACGCCTGCCCGCATCGTGGCATTCCGTTGTCTTACGGCCACTTCGATGGGAAGAATGTGCAGTGCAGCTATCACGGCTGGGAATTCGATGCGTGCAGCGGGCGTTGCGTGGAGATTCCCTCGCTCACCAGTCACGACAAACTGAAAGTGGAACGCATCAGCGCCAGTCACTATCCGTGCGAAGAGCGCGATGGTTACGTGTGGGTTTATATGAACGCGGCAGGCTCGCGTCTGCCGGATAAAGTGGAAGCCGCGCCGGAATTACCGAAGTTCAGCGCCAAATATAAAATCACGCGGCTCGATTGCGGACTGCCCTCGCACATTGATCACGGCATCATCGGCTTAATGGATCCGGCGCACGGGCCGTTCGTGCATCAGTCGTGGTTCTGGCGTAGTAAGAAAAGTATTCACGAGAAGGCCAAGCAGTTTGAGCCGATACCCAACGGTTTTCGCATGAGCAAGCATTCGCCTTCCACGAACAGCCTGCCGTATCAACTGCTCAAGAAAATGACCGGTGAGCCCGTTGCTACCACCATCGATTTCATTCTGCCCAATATGCGTTTCGAAGAAATTCACAGTGGCAAGCTGTGGTTTTCCAGTCGCGCCACCGTTACGCCGGTGCGTCGCGACCTTTGTCGCATCGATTTCGTCGCCGCATGGAATCTGGCTCTTCCGGTTTCCATTTTTCGCGCCTTCGCGAAAATTTTCCTGCGCCAGGATCAGGAAACCATGATTCAGCAGTCCGAAGGGTTGAAATACAATCCACGCCTGATGCTGATTGACGACGCCGACAGGCCCGCAAAGTGGTATTTCGCGCTGAAACAAAACTTGATCGACTCGCGCCGCACCGGCGCGCCCATGGCGCACCCAATGGACGGTCCCGTAACGCTGCACTGGCGAAGCTGAAGAATTATTTCAGCTAGCACGGCTCTATTTATTGGAGATTCGATCTCAGCGGATGCTACCCAGATCAAAATCTACCAAAACTTCCTCGCCTGCCGGCGGATCAATCTGGAGCTTCGCAGTGTTCCCCGTGAAAGACTCTGCCGGATAATCAAATTGAACAAGCGCGCCTGACAAAATACAACCGCCCTGATCGTCACAGCTGTATGTCGGTTGGCCACTCGCACCTACGGGAATCACAAATCCATCATCATTGTAGAGGCGAACTCGAAAGTCCTTCCAGAAGTCGTCGGCTCTCAGCTGAATTCCCACCGGAGAACCAGAACGCGATCCAGTGGGACGCATCAGATAAGGCCCATAAGAATCCGTCAAGCCAATCTGAATAATCACTCGAACAATTTCAGGCATCTTTTTGTGATCGAGCTGCGCTTGTTGCGCACTGTAATTCAGCTGAGTACTCGAGAATCGCACCATCAATGCGTAAGGGGTTAGCAGTGTGACTTGCTGGATATAGGGGCCACTTTCGGGCCTCGGTAAACTCAAATTGTATTTATCGAAGAACCGGCCGAGCGTTTCATCGTGGCGCTGGCCCAAAAAATACGCGTCTCGCACCGCGGTATCGGAGAGAGGCGAGTCAATCGCACACGAATTAAATGGGAGTGTGAGAAGCGCAACCAGGGCGGCAGAAGCGGAACGCAGGTGGGTTTGCGTCATAGCAGACCTCTTGTTACTTAGACGTTCTTGGCGGGTCGCCGGGTTTCAGATGCGGCGCTGAATATTCGGGAAGTCGAGCCAGACTTTGACACCGCAGAAGTGCGAGCCTTCGGTACAGATCGGTGTGGTGATTCCTGCGCGGAGATGGCACGGTGGCCCGATGTACTTGGAAAGTTCCGGCTGCACTTCCCGCAACTGCGCAATCTCATCCATCGAGGCATTGTAAATTTCTTCCTGCGCGTTGAAGCAGGTGCGCATGGTCCACTTGTGCAGCAGATGCAGCAGCGAGCCAGTTTCGACCAGACGAATGGCTTTGGCGTTGGGCAACAGGTACAGCGCGATTTCCGGAGGCACGCCACGATCCAGCAGCTCATTCTTGGCTATCCAGGCATCCTGCATGGCTCGGTCGTACACTTCCTTGGCGCGCGGATTTTTCTTTAACAGATCAGGAGTGATGTAATCCGGTTCGCGCGTGTCAGCCAGCGTCAGCAGCGGTCGCGAGCCCGGCACCATGCGATGGCGTTGATCCTGGCTATCCGCGGTGTGGCTGATTTTTTTCGCGAAAGTATAGTTGCTATGTTGCAACGCGCGCATCATCGGCGCATGGACGCCAATATTGAGTGTTTCCAGACGATATAAATTGCGTGCTGGATTCAGCAGACGATCGATGGCTTCCGCGTCGGAGCAGGTCGCCTCGGTAAGCCCCAATACAGCTCGATACGATTCGGCCATCACGCGCGCCGCATTGCGAGAGTAGTCCACCAGTCGCGACGTTTTGCCACCGAGCTTGCCATCAAACTCGTGCGCAAACGCATCCGCTTCCGCTTTGGCGGGCGTAGTGTCTTTCCACTCCGGCAGCTCTTCCAGCGGAGAAGTGCCAAAGCGATCAAAAAATTGCGGATCGAGCTGGCGAACTTGTGCCACCATTTCGCCAATCACCGCGCGAGCTTCGCTCGGTGTGTCGGATGCCGCGGACATGCGCCATAAACGATGCAGCACGATGCCAGAAAGTGTGTGCACCATGGTGGTGAAGGCGGCCACGGGCAACACGTAGCGCGCAATTTCGATGGCGCGTTTTTCGGACGATCGCTCGATTTTCTGAATGCGCTTGGGGTGCGACATCGGTCCGATGTGCCAAATGTCACTGAGAATTTCGCGCGCATCGGTAACCAACAACGTGGAAAGCTCGCGGTAGTAATTCCACGCGCGGGCTATCGCTGCTTCATAAATCTGCCGGGAGCCTTCGTCGAAAAACAATGAGAGCGCAGGGATATAGGCCTGCGCGTGATCCAGTCGCACGTAGCGCTGACTTTGCTGCTCCGAATTGTAAAAAGGGTGCGCGTGCAGGAACGACCAGACGAACTGCCGGCTGACATTTTCCAGGCCAAACTCGAAGTGGGCGTGCTGATAGACCGTATGGTGGCCGCTATAAAACGTTGCCGCGCCGATATTGACCCTCTGCTTGTCGGTAATTTCGTCGGAGTTGATAAGCCGTGTGGAGTAGCACGTGCGCGCGGCCGCGATCGCCGAATCAAACGGATGCGAGAACGCATTGCGCAGCGTTACGCGAGGCGCCGCAGTCTCCACCGACTCGGAAGAGGGAACTCCATCGAACATGCGGGATTGGGAAGCCACGTTGAGGAACGATTCTACACGGAGTGCGCGACGCGAACAAAAGAAGTCAGAAAAGAAAACGGACCGGCGATATGCACCACCGGTCCGCTCGAAATCTCAAATCTGCCGAAGTTACTTCTTGCCGCCAGCGGCCACAGGCACGTTGGCGTACTTCTTGTTGAAGCGCTCCACGCGACCCGCCGTGTCCACCAGTTTTTGCTTGCCCGTAAAGAACGGGTGGCAGCTGGAACAAATTTCTACGCGCAACATTTCGCCCTTAATGGTCGACCGTGTTTGGAACGTATGACCGCAGGCGCAGTGCACAGTGACTGCATGGTAGTCTGGATGAATACCGGTTTTCATTGCTCTCCCATCTATCGTGGCCGGTCTGCGCGGGAGCCGGAACTACTGCCGCGTCGCTAGGTCACGAGACAATCATCGATTATACGCGAAACATCCGATAAGCAAAAGCGGGCACCGGTTAAGATGCCCGCCTCGAACTTGGATGCAACGACTGCAAAAAGGTTAAACTGGAAGTTTATGGTGTCGGGACTGCGGCAGTCGCCTGATTCGAATAGACACTTTCTTCGCCGGCGCCATTCACTGCGGTCACTACGTAATAGTAGGTGGTGCCGGAAGTTACGGCCGTGTCGTCATACGCCAGCGCATCAATGTTCGACCCATTCACGGAGCTATAAGGCCCACCGGCAACGTCGCTCCGATACAGGCGGTAGCCAACAGCCGTGCTATCACTCGCTCCCCACGTCAGGTGAACGGTGTGAGCGCCAGGTGTTGGAGTCGGCGTGGGACTTGGATTCGACGTCACGCCATCTCCCGCGAGACTGGCCACGGCGGGACTTGCCAGGTTCGCGGCCAGCACCGAAAGCGTGCCCGAAGCTGCGCCCTGCACCTGAGGCTTAAACCAAACTTGAAACGTGACCTTCTGATTGGGCGACAGCGAATAGCCGGGGGAGAGGTCCGCGTACCCAAAACCGGAGCCTGCGACGCTCACGCCATTGATGGCTACGGCGGTGTTTCCGGTGTTCTGCAGCGTGACGTTCTGGGTGCCGGTCGTCTTCAACAACAAATTGCCAAAATTGACGGAAGCTGGGGTGACCTGCAGCGACACCACCGTTTTCTGTTGACCTACGCCGGTCAAACCAACAGACAGCGGCGTCTGCGAGACGCTATCACTAATTTTGATTGCAGCAGTGACGTTACCCGCGGCATTCGGTGTGAACGCAACCGTGTACTGCAAATTCATTCCAGGAAGAATTGAGCGCGGCACCGACGGCCCACTAATCGCAAATTGCTTGTCAGAGATGGCCACGGCCGATATCTGCACAGGCGTCGAGTTGGTGTTGGTAATTTGCATGGTCTGGGTCACGGTTTGTCCCACGGGAACGTTTTTGAACTGAACGGTCCCGGGAGAAACCGCAACGCCTGCCTGGCTGATCGTCGCCGACTTGGATGAAGCGTATCCGGCGCAGCCTACTACGACGAAGGCAATGGAGAGTAATCCTGCAGCAGAGAAAATCCCGCGGGCAAAGCGTGAAGCATTTGGTCCTAAAAACACAGTGCGAATCCCCCTATCTACTGGTGAGACCAAAGTAGCTTTCGCACCGTGGAGCGACAACCTGCTCTGAGTACAGTTGTGGGACAGGCGTGCGCTTGCCCACAACTGAACCAATGACCAGCAAGTTGACGACTGACGCTGAAAACAAACGAGATTTTGTTTTATTTTTGTTTTGCCGAGAAACGTTTTGCACAACTCTGGCAAGATTTTGCCAGACTTCGTGGCATTGATCGAGTTTTTAGCAGCGGGAAGGTCTCGTGATTACCGGGTCAGGAAACGAAGTGACAGCCCAGTCGCAACGATCCTTCTGAGGTGCGCCGAGACCACACCGGCTTCAGAAACACGCGCACGGGCGGCAGGATTGGCACATGCAGAATCGCCGTGATGCTTTCCGGGAATTCTTCCGCTTGCTCGAACTCGAGTGCTACGCCACCAAATCCCAGATCCAGAACGCGCGCCCGGCGTGCTCCGTTTTCGCCAATCACGGCGTAAGCATTTGTTCCAGCCATGGAGACACGTTCCGCTTTGCGCTGAATGGCATAGTGTTTTTCGTCTTGCGGGGCCGCCGGGGTCTGCGCGGCAAGCGACTTTGCAGCCAAGGAAGTAGCAGCACCGAATTCGGAGGAAGATCGTTCCGGGCGCACCGTATCGATGGAAATTGGAGCAGGCGCACTTGCAGGCTGCGCGGAAGGAGTTGGTGCTGGACCAGTTTCCGTACGTGGCCCCGCACCACCCGCTCTTCGATGATTAGCTTGCTTGAGCCGGTACAAACGCTCGTCGGCTACGCGAATAAGTTGATCTGCTTGATCCGCGTCCTGCGGGAAATTCGCTGTGCCGTAATCCATGGTCACTGGAAACGCCAGTTGTAAGTCGCGCAGTGTTTCCGCGAAAACTGCTTCAACACGGCGGCTCAGCGCCATCGCTTGCGAAGCGTCGGTCTGCGGCAAGAGCAGCGCAAATTCGTCTCCACCGATGCGGAACGCCGAGTCCGAGGTACGCAACGCTTTTTGCAAAGTGGCGGCCGCGGCTTTCAGAACATCATCACCACGCGGGTGTCCGTACTTGTCGTTCACTTCTTTGAAGTGATGAAGATCCAGCAGCACGATGCCTAACGGGAGTCCGTAACGTCGAGCGCGATTCAATTCTTTTTCGAATGACTCCGCAAAAAGGCGCCGGTTATACAAGCCGGTCAGCGGATCGGTCACTGCGTTGGTCTGCAGTTTTTTGAAATCGTCGTACTCGAGCACTACCGGAACGCGCACCAGACCGGTTGACGAAAGAACATCCATGAGCACCGTCTTTAAAGAAAAAGGACGTCCGACCCGTTCACTCAGTTCGCGGCGTCGCGTCAGCATTTCTTCCCAAAGCTGCAAGCACTGACTTTCGCGAAGATCAAGCCGCGTGGTGGCGCGAAAATATCTTTGCAGGAACTGGCTGCGCGCAGGAATGTCCATGCTTTCGAGCGTGTCTGCCAATAGCTCGAGGTAGGCGTCTTCCATTGGAACGCGCGGGGCCGCAGGGGCTCCGGGACTGGGCATGGCTGGGTGTTCCTACAATCTGCCTTTCCCCGCGGGGTGTGGGGCAAGCAAGGACACAAGGGCTACCACATCTGGGAGCAACCCAGATGCCAATCTGTCCCGGGGATCCACGTCGAGTGGTCCGTCCGGAGACTACCGGGGACGCAGGCATCTTATTACAATACAAGGAGATGTGCGATCAAATCTTATGGTATCGGCAGACCAACGGAGTGGGGCAAACTGGTGCCAGTCAAGCGTGGACTAAAGATTGGACCAGAACGGCAGGGATTTACTCAAGTGGTCGAAGGAATTCCAACCCGAACAGGCGCAGTTCTCCCACCGCGTCGTGCCACTTTACTCGCGCAGCAATCGGCGGTGTCTCGCTGGGAATCAAGCTGGAAGACGCTTGCGTCGGAGCGGGAATCGTCAATTGCACCGTCTGCTCAGGGCGAAGCATATGCGTGGAGGTGATACATGCCCCGATGGAGCTGATATTGAGTGTTTTCGTGAGTTCAATGAACTCCGCTCCAGAAACATCCGAGGCCTTCAGGAAGACGGGTGCCTGCAGCGGGATTCGGGGGCAGCGACGTGATTGTAAAGAATCCACGCCCTGTGCTCCCTTCACTGGATCGATGCGCAACGCCATAAGTGTGTAGTACCTGGGACCTAGTACAAAAGTAGCAGGTTGAATGCCAGTTTCGCCTCTAGCTGTGGGAAACAAACCCTGCCCTTAGAGCGGCTTACCCCAACGTGGTTTTGTGGTACTACCTTTCGCGACGACATTGGGTGAGGAATTGTCCAACGCTTTTCCCTAATTGTGCAAATCAAACGCATTTCCCATTGACAGGCCTAAAAGTGTCTGCAAGGATAAGCATCGAGCCACGGGAAAAAATTTACCACTTTGGCGTTTTCTCCCAATCAGCTCAATTGGTTACCATGGACAGCGAATCAACCTTAACAGCGGGCGACATCAATCAGAGAAGCACCAATGTGCCCGCGGACTACGTGCGCGCCCTTCTGGATACGGTCGAAAAGGGTGTCGTGGTTACCGACCGCGAAGGCCGGCTGCTGATGGTCAATGCAGTCGCCCGGAAGCACCTGGCCAGCTACACCAAGGACGAGATTCTACCGCTTAACATTTTTCAGGAACTGCTGTTTGTTGATCCTCGCGAAGTCTCTCGCCGCATCGATGGTGGCGAAAACGAAATTGAGCTGGAAGGTAAAACGCCAGTCCGGCCCTATAAGGTTCGCATCCGCTGGATCCCCGAGTCGGACTGGCTCGCCATTCAATTTGCCGGTCATGATGAACCGGCCTTCCGTCCCGAAGATGCGTCACAGCCGACCGTGCAGGAGCTGCTTCAGGAACGCGAAATCACTTACAGAAATCTGCTCGCAGCGTACTTGCGTTTGCAGGAAGTCAATCGTCAGAAAACGGTCTTCCTGGCTTCGGCAGCGCACGAACTGAAAACACCGCTTGCCGTGATCAAGGGCTACTACGATTTGCTCTTAACCAATTCGCTCGGCAGGCTCTCTGAAAAGCAGCGCGACATCTTGGAAGAATCCAAGGAAAGTTGCGAGCGTCTGGTGCGCCTGGTTTCCATGTTCCTGAATTATTCCGCACTGGAAAGCGGCAAGTTGGTTCTGCAGATGCGCGAAAACGATCTGCGCGATTGCCTGGCGGAAATGGCGACGCGGTGGTCCGACGCATTTCAGCGCAAAGGTGTGAAACTCGAAACGCATCTTGATCCATCCATTCCTACCTTTAAATTTGATTATCAAAAAGTGCAGCAAGCGGCGGCCAATCTGTTGGACAACGCCCTGAAACATACGCCGGCAGGCGGCATGGTCACGCTGCGCGCTCGGCCGCATTTCTGGGAACGCCGTGTCTCCGAAGTCGCTCCGGTAGAGGAGCGTCGCCGATTCCGTTTGCCCCGCCCAAACAGCGTGGAAGTCAGCGTCACAGATTCCGGCGGAGGCATTCCTGCCGAGCACCACCAGGAGATTTTCGAAGATTTCGTGCGCGTCGATCGCAACACTTCTGGCATGGGATTGGGTCTGGCCATTGCCAAGCGGCTCATTCAAGCGCATCGCGGAAAAATTTGGGTTGAGAGTGAAGCGCAGCGAGGCAGCACGTTCGCCTTTCTGCTACCCATGGATCAGAGTTAAGGAATTAAGGTAGAGGAAGCGTCGCCCAGAAAAGGGGTCCGGCATGGCTGTGAAAGAGAAAATACTGGTGGTAGACGACGAGCCCAGCATCCGCAAATATTTGCAGACGCTGCTGGAAGTCGATGGCTTCGACGTGCAAACCGCGAGCACCGGCAAAGAAGCGCTGAAGATTGTCAGCGAAGGCGATCGCCCGGATTTCATCATCCTCGATGTGCTCATGCCGGAAATGGGCGGCTTGGATACGCTTCAGGAGATGATGCGGCTGGACCGCAGCCTGAATGTGATTATGCTGTCGTGCTCCAACGAAGTGGGCACGGTGGTTGAAGCGATTCGCTTGGGCGCGCATGACTACCTGACCAAGCCGTTCGAAAAGACGGAGCTCGACGCGGCCATGCTCAAGTCGCGCCAGAAAAAACAACTCAAACAGGAGAATCAGGAACTCAAGGATTATTGCGATCAGGTCACCGAAGATTTGAGCTTCCTCGCAGCCAGCAAGGAAATGCTGCGCATTCGGCAGCAGATTCTGCAGATTGCTCCGGTCGACGTGCCAGTATTCATCTGCGGTGAAAGCGGCGTGGGCAAGGAAGTCGTCGCGCGCATGATCCACCTGCGTTCCAAGCGCCGGAATCAGGCGTTTATTAAGGTGAATTGCGCGGCGCTGCCTGGCGAGTTGCTGGAGTCGGAACTTTTTGGTTTCGAACAGGGAGCGTTTACCGGCGCGGTTCGTTCCAAGCCCGGCAAGTTTGAACTGGCCAACAAAGGAACAATTTTCCTCGACGAAATCGCCGAGATGTCGGTGCACTTGCAGGCCAAACTCCTTCACGTTTTGCAGGACCACCAGTATTCGCGCCTCGGTGGTCGCCATCTGGTTGAGACCGATGTGCGGGTATTGGCCGCCACCAACGTCGACGTGCAAGACGCGATGAAGACCGGTAAATTCCGCGAAGACCTTTATTACCGCCTGAACGTGCTCTCCATTAACGTTCCGCCACTGCGCGAACGCACCTCGGAAATTCCTTTGCTCTTTAAGCATTTCCTGGAAAAGTACAGCGAGAAGTTCGGCAAGAAGCTCCAGCCGCCATCCAAGTATCTTCTCGACGCGGCTATGAATTATCCGTGGCCCGGCAATTTGCGCGAACTGGAGAACTTCGTAAAGCGCTACGTCATTCTGGAAGATGACGAAGGCAGCTTGCGCGAGCTGATCGAAATGGCCGCCACCCGGCAGCGGACTTCGCCACGCGAAGAGCCGCACATTCCTAAGGAACAGGGCCTCAAGGCCTTGGTTCGCGGGCTTAAGGATGAAGCCGAGATGGAGGCCATTGCCGACGCGCTCGAGAAAACTCGCTGGTGCCGCAAAGACGCCGCAAAAATGCTGGGGATCAGCTACAAAGCTCTTCTTTACAAAATGCGCCAATTCAATTTGGACACGCCGCGAACTCGTCGTACTGCTGCAGCGAAGACAGAAGAGGCGGCGCCAGCCGCTGTGGCCGTCAAGGAAGACTAGTCAAGTTCTAGTACCGCACGTTCGCCATGAGAATTGGGCGAAAAGAAAACTTGCGGAAATTGCCTGAGCCAAGGTATCGTCCGCAGCGAACTCCTGTGGTGAAACTCAACGGTTCGAATGGGGCGCGAGCCGGTTTGTGCAGAAATGGACTAAGGTCTCAAACGCAACTAATCTGTCGGGAAACGGCTACGAATTGTCGCAAGATCAGCTCTGCAAATGCGTCCCGGGGCTTGAATCGCAGCATCCTTTATACTGGGCCAAATAACCGCGTAAGCTTGTTCCATATCAAGCCGGACCTTGGAACTTGCGACGGGGCGGCTGTACTTTCATAGTAAGTCATTCTATTTTCGGGTAAGCGGCTCTGGTGCAGGGGCTGCGGATGGAGTCGAGGATGTCACTTATGACCGAACGTCGTACCGCGCGACGCTATGATCTGTCGCTTCCGGTCAGCATACGGTTCTCGGCGGAAAAACTGGTAAACCGCCAAGAAGGCAAGACCCGCGACATCTCCACTCGAGGCTTGTATTTTGTCATTGAACAGGACCTGACTGCTGGTTCTCAACTGGACATTACTCTGACCTTGCCCGGCG
>JBAVNY010000031.1:0-1887 GCA_049691535.1 Candidatus Acidiferrum sp. | reverse complement strand
GCCCTGAGTGGGCTTCTGTGGCAAAGGTTCACAACACAATACCGCGGGGAGGAATTGAGCGAGAGCGCCGCACCTGCCGTGGCACGAAAGAAAGATCGGACTAAGGAAACAGGCAAAGAGTTGCCGGAATTGCTTCCCGGCTCGATCGCCGGCGTGATGATGAAAGAATTTCGGTACATGGCGCGAAACGGCTTTGCATTTCTGTCACTGATCCTGCCTCCGGTGATGGTGGTTTACTTCAGCATCCAATTCGGGGGAAAAGGCTCGATGCTGAAGCAGCACGGACTCTCGCCGGAGATCTTTTTCCCAGCGATCATGGCATACCTGATTTTGATTCTGGTATCGCCCGCATACAATTCGTTCGCGTATGAGGGCAAGGGGATTCAAACCTATTTCATGGCGCCGGTATCATTTCGCGAGGTGCTGCTGGGGAAGAACCTATTTCTGGTGTCGCTGGTAGCGTTTGAACTTGCGTTGGCGTTTGGCTTGCTGATTTGGCGGATGGGTTTGCCTTCGCTGCCGCGCTTTTTTGCGACGATTGGCGCGGCAGTGTTCGCCGTTCTGGGACAACTGGCGATTGCCAACTGGTCTTCACTGAGCTTCCCGAAAAAGATGGAGATCGGGAAGATGAAGGGGCAACGAAATTCGGGAATCGCGGTGTGGGCGGCGTTCGGCGTACAGATTCTGCTTGGCGGAATATGTACGGTGGTTTTGTTTGCGGGGCAGTGGACGAATAGTCCGTGGCTGCCGGTGATTGCGTTTGCCGGCTTAACGGCGGCGGCACTTGGCGGTTATTCCGCGTCACTGCGATCGATGGATGCGTTGGCGGAAGAGAAGAAAGAATTGTTGATCGAGACATTGAGCCGGTAGCCTGGGTGCATCCCCTCCCCCTATTTTTTGCGAGTGCGGAAAGCAAAGAACTTGAAGTACTTTGCTTGCTACCACTTGTATAACGTCAGGCGAGATCTTGAGGATTTTGAGCGAGCAGCAAACAGATAAGGGGGGGCAAATGAGAGCCTTAGCGCGAAGCATAATGGTGGCGGGCTGTGTCTTGTGCTGCGCGGCGGGAGCTTGGGGACAGCAGAAGATTTTGGAGACGCCGGCGGTGAGCGGGCACGAGCAACGGCTCGGTGAGGAAATTAAACGGGAGCTGAGCGCGTTCGGGCTTTCGCCACAAGTGGACAACATGGGGAATGTGACGGTGACGTGGGGAAGCGGAGCGCCGCACCGGCTGATTGTGACGGCGATCGACGAACCGGGTTATGTGGTGAGCCAGATTACCGCGGATGGATATCTGCGAGTGCAGAGGTTGCCACAAGCGGCGCCGAATCCGGTGTTTGATTCGCTGGAATTCACGCAACCGGTGTGGGTGATGACGCGTGGCGGAAAGCAAGTGAACGGCGTGTTTGCGGGATTGAGCGTGCATCTGTCGCCGGGCCGGTTGAATCCGCCAAAGATGAATCATATTGAAGAAATGTACGTGGACATTGGCGCAAAGAGCGCGGAGGAAGTGCGGGCGGCGGGCGTGGGCCTTCTGGATTCGATCGCATTGCAGCGGAAGAATTTTACGGTCGGAAATAGTGGGGTGGCCGGACCGGCAGTGGGCGATCGCGTTGGATGCGAAGCGCTTTTGCACCTTGCGGAACATAGCAAAGAGAGCAAAGCGAGCGGAACGACAACCTTGGCGTTTGTGACTCAGCAGTGGATTGGAGGGCGCGGGTTGAATCGGCTGCTGACGGTAATGCACCCGGACGAAATGGTGTGGGTGGGGCGCGTGACGCCGGTTGCTCCTGGGGAGAAGGCTGCCAAGGTGGAGGAAGCGAGGCCGGGAAGCGGGGTGTTGTTGGGCGTTATTGCCGATGCAAAAATCGATGGGGCAACACTGGC